>CATBLW010000021.1 GCA_949486985.1 Prochlorococcus marinus str. MIT 9215 | reverse complement strand
TATTGACGCTGGCAAAACCACATGTACTGAACGCATCCTGTTTTATTCAGGTGTGGTTCACAAGATGGGTGAAGTCCACGACGGTGCAGCCGTCACAGATTGGATGGCCCAAGAACGTGAGCGGGGAATAACCATTACAGCGGCTGCGATCTCAACAACCTGGAACGATCACCGCATCAATATTATTGACACCCCAGGGCACGTTGACTTCACCATTGAAGTCGAGCGCTCAATGCGCGTTCTGGATGGTGTCATCGCCGTTTTTTGTGCAGTAGGTGGCGTGCAGCCACAATCTGAAACCGTCTGGAGACAAGCTGATCGCTATTCCGTTCCGCGGATGGTATTTGTCAACAAAATGGACCGCACAGGTGCGGACTTCCTCAAGGTTCATGGGCAGATAAAAGATCGCCTCAAGGCCAATGCCATTCCCATCCAGCTGCCTATTGGTGCAGAGGGAGATTTGAGCGGAATTATTGACCTCGTCAAGAACAAAGCCTTCATCTACAAGGATGATCTTGGTCAGGACATCGAAGAAACAGAGATTCCAGACAACATGAAAGAGATTGCCGCTGAATGGCGGTACAAGCTGATGGAATGCGTTGCTGAAACCGACGAAGAACTGATTGAAGTTTTTCTAGAAACGGAAGAGCTAAGCGAAGCCCAGCTTGCAAAAGGCATTCGCGAAGGGGTTCTCAAGCACGGACTTGTACCTTTGCTTTGTGGATCTGCCTTCAAGAACAAGGGCGTTCAACTGTTGCTCAATGCAGTTGTGGACTACCTGCCTGCTCCTGTTGATGTGCCCCCCATTCAAGGTTTACTGCCGAATGGCAAGGAAGCAGTAAGGCCATCCGATGACAACGCTCCCTTTAGTGCTCTGGCCTTCAAGGTGATGGCAGATCCCTACGGCAAGCTCACCTTCGTGCGCATGTACTCAGGGGTGCTCGAGAAAGGCAGCTATGTGCTCAATTCCACGAAGGACGAGAAAGAACGGATTTCCCGACTGATCATTCTCAAAGCCGATGACCGTGAAGAGGTCGATGCACTACGCGCAGGAGATCTCGGTGCCGTTCTTGGTCTGAAGAACACCACCACAGGCGACACCCTGTGCACAACTGATGATCCGATTGTCCTGGAGACGCTCTACATCCCCGAGCCAGTGATCTCGGTTGCGGTTGAGCCAAAAACCAAGGGCGATATGGAAAAACTCTCCAAAGCCCTGCTTTCACTAGCGGAAGAGGATCCAACCTTCCGCGTCAGCACAGATCCTGAGACCAGCCAAACCGTGATTGCGGGCATGGGCGAACTCCACCTTGAAATTCTCGTGGATCGCATGCTGCGAGAGTTCAAGGTGGAGGCCAATATCGGTGCTCCACAGGTCTCCTACAGGGAAACCATTCGTGCCAGCTCCAAAGGTGAGGGCAAGTTTGCCCGTCAAACCGGTGGTAAAGGCCAATACGGTCACGTGGTCATCGAAATGGAACCCGGTGAGCCGGGCTCAGGATTTGAGTTCGTCAACAAAATTGTTGGCGGCATCGTTCCCAAGGAATACATCAAGCCTGCCGAATCCGGCATGCGTGAAACCTGCGAATCCGGCGTTATCGCTGGCTATCCGCTCATCGACGTCAAAGTCACCATGGTTGACGGGTCTTACCACGATGTGGACTCGTCCGAGATGGCTTTCAAGATCGCCGGGTCGATGGCTTTCAAGGATGGCGTCAAACGATGCAGTCCTGTTCTTCTTGAACCGATGATGAAAGTCGAAGTCGAGATTCCCGAGGATTTCCTTGGTGCAATAATCGGTGACCTTTCATCCCGACGCGGTCAGGTTGAAGGGCAATCCATCGACGATGGTCTGTCCAAAGTCCAGTCCAAAGTGCCTCTTGCCGAAATGTTCGGTTACGCCACCCAGCTCCGGTCTATGACTCAGGGTCGGGGTATCTTCTCGATGGAGTTCAGTCATTACGAGGAAGTTCCTCGAAATGTGGCTGAAGCCATCATCTCCAAGAATCAGGGCAAATCCTGATCTCTAACAACAACTTTTTTCCACCCCCCGATTCTTTAAAAAAATGGCTCGCGAGAAGTTTGAGAGGAACAAGCCTCACGTCAACATTGGCACCATTGGTCACGTTGACCACGGCAAAACGACCCTAACCGCAGCGATCACAAGTGTGCTCGCCAAGAAGGGGCAAGCCGAAGTTCAGGATTACGGTGACATTGATGGTGCTCCTGAAGAGCGCGAGCGTGGCATCACCATCAACACCGCCCATGTGGAGTATGAGACCGATGGTCGTCATTACGCCCATGTGGACTGTCCTGGGCACGCTGACTATGTGAAAAACATGATCACTGGCGCAGCACAGATGGATGGCGCCATCTTGGTGTGTGCGGCCACTGATGGTCCGATGGCCCAAACCAAAGAGCACATCCTGCTTGCCAAGCAAGTTGGCGTGCCTGCCTTGGTGGTGGCCCTCAACAAGTGCGACATGGTCGATGACGAAGAGATCATCGAGCTGGTTGAAATGGAGATCCGTGAACTGCTCTCCAGCTACGACTTCCCAGGTGATGACATCCCGATCGTCCAGGTTTCTGGTCTCAAGGCGATTGAAGGTGAGGAGAAGTGGGAAGCAAAAATCGACGAGTTAATGAGCGCGGTTGATGCGTCAATCCCCGAGCCTGAGCGTGAAGTCGACAAGCCTTTCCTCATGGCCGTTGAGGATGTCTTCTCAATCACTGGTCGCGGCACAGTTGCAACGGGCAGAATTGAACGTGGCAAGGTGAACAAAGGAGAAGAAATCGAAATCGTTGGCATCAGAGACAGCCGTAAAACAACTGTTACGGGCATTGAGATGTTCCGCAAATTCCTTGACGAAGGAATGGCGGGCGACAACGTCGGCCTGCTGCTACGCGGCATCGAGAAAGAAGACATCGAACGCGGCATGGTGCTTGTCAAGCCAGGCTCGATCACACCTCACACCAAGTTCGAGGGTCAGGTTTACGTGCTTAAGAAAGAAGAAGGCGGCCGCCACACCCCCTTCTTCGCCGGATATCGCCCTCAGTTCTATATCCGCACCACGGACGTGACTGGTCAAATCACAGCCTTCACAGCTGATGACGGTTCCAACGTGGAAATGGTGATGCCAGGCGACAACATCAAGATGACTGGCGAGCTGATCTGCCCTGTAGCCATCGAACAAGGCATGCGCTTCGCCATTCGCGAAGGCGGCCGCACCATTGGTGCAGGCGTGGTTTCAAAGATCCTCGAATGATCTTTAAGGAGATGACTAGCCCTATCGGCTGGTCATCTCCTACATTCAAATCGTGGTGAGTCGGAAGCGTTTAGCGTCAGCCGCCCCACCAATCCAGAGAACCTAGACAACCCATCCTTTCCCTTCCCAAGGGATTTCACCTGAATCCTTCATGTCCACGGCAATCGCTCAGCAGAAGATACGCATCCGCCTCAAAGCCTTTGACAGGCGCATGCTTGATCTCTCCTGCGACAAAATCATTGAAACGGCAGACAACACAGCCGCAACAGCAATCGGGCCGATTCCCTTGCCAACGAAGCGAAAGATCTATTGCGTTCTGCGATCACCTCACGTTGACAAAGATTCCAGGGAGCACTTCGAAACACGCACCCATCGACGCATCATCGACATCTACGGCCCTTCGGCCAAGACCATTGATGCCCTGATGAAGCTTGACCTCCCTAGTGGTGTGGACATTGAGGTGAAACTCTAAGTAGTGCTCGAGATTCCACTCGGCTCTCTAGGATTTCAATCAAATTAGGATCATTTCTGTGCCCGACCTCTCCGTCAGGGAGCTGCCTCTTTTCCCTCTGCCGGATGTCGTGCTGTTTCCACAGGAAGTGTTGCCGCTGCATATTTTTGAATCGCGATACCGAATAATGCTTCAGAACGTGCTGGACGCCGATCGTCGATTTGGTGTCGTGCGCTGGGATCCCAAGACCAATTCCATGGCGAATGTTGGTTGTTGCGCAGAGATCCTCAAGCACGACACCTATGAAGACGGCCGGAGCAATATCGTCACCCTTGGACAGCAGCGCTTCCGAATTCTGGAAGTCATTAGGGAAGCACCTTTTAGGACAGCCTTGGTCAGCTGGATAGAAGATGAGCAGGTTGATGACCAGGCAGAGCTTCAGGCTCTTTCCAACACCGTTTCAACGGCACTGCACGATGTCGTGGCTCTCACCGACAAGCTCAAGGACTCAGAGACAAGCCTGCCTGACGACCTGCCTGATCTACCAAGGGAACTCTCCTTTTGGATCGGATCTCGACTCGATGGTTCCGCCGCAGAAGAGCAACAAACGCTGTTGGAGCTAACCAATACCAGTCATCGACTCGAACGTGAATACGAGATGCTCGATCACACGCGACGCCAACTCGCAGCACGCACCGTTCTCAAAGACACCCTCGCCAATGCTGACCAGGCCAACGGTTGATGGGTATCTGGATTGGTTTATGCGTCATTGGCCTGGCTGGCATGGGCTGGGCCCTACGAATTTGGACGCGAAGGGAAAGAAAATACGAATCCAGCGCCACTGTTGCTTCCGCGTACGACTCTTGGACGAATGATCAACTGCTGGAGAATCTTTGGGGTGAGCACGTACACCTAGGTTTCTACGGCCAACCACCTCAGCCAAGAGATTTTCGCGCCGCCAAGGAAGATTTCGTCCATGAGCTCGCGCGCTGGAGTGGGCTTGATCAACTGCCTCATGGCTCCAGAGTGCTTGACGTGGGCTGCGGCATTGGTGGCAGCAGCAGGATCCTGGCCAGGGATTATGGCTTTGACGTCCTCGGCATCAGCATTAGCCCTGCCCAGATCCAGCGAGCCTGTCAACTCACAGCCCCTGGCATGACCTGCCGATTTCAGGTCATGGATGCTCTTGATTTACAGCTCAGCAAAGGTGGGTTTGACGCGGTCTGGAGTGTTGAAGCAGGCCCCCACATGCCTGACAAACAGCGCTATGCCGATGAAATGCTGCGCGTGCTTCGGCCCGGCGGTGTGCTGGCTATCGCCGATTGGAACCGCAGAGATCCCAAAGATGGAAAGCTCAGCAGATTGGAAGCATGGGTGATGCAACAACTGCTCAACCAATGGGCCCACCCAGAGTTCGCCAGCATTGCCGGATTCCAGGGCCATCTCATCCATAGCCGCTATTGCGGCGGACCTGTTGACACCGCTGATTGGACTCAGGCCACACTGCCTTCGTGGCTGGACTCGATCGTTGAAGGATTGCGAAGGCCTGGCGCTGTTCTGGGGCTAGGGCCAGGGGCTGTCTTGAAAGGCTTGCGTGAAATCCCAACGATTTTGCTAATGCGCTGGGCTTTTAACCATGGCCTCATGCAATTCGGGGTATTCCGAAGCCGTGGCTGAGATCATGCCAACGCAATCACCCGACTCCATTACTCAATGGGTGATTTCGCTACTGGGATAAGCACCAAAATTGAGCAAGTTTTCACACAATGGTCTTAAGGCCTCCGTCAGCTGATCAAGAGCATCGGCAGCAACCCCTGGCAACTCAACATCAACAAAAAACACGTATTCACCAAGCTCACGCTTGGATGGCCGTGACTCAATTCGACTCATGTTGAGACCCAATCTGGCCACACAACCAAGAGCCTCAAGCAAGGCCCCAGGAGAATTCCCAGGCAAAGAAAAAGCAATACTGGCGACATCGCCCTGTTGAAGCCTCTCTCCTCGTTGCAACAACAAGAATCGGGTGCAATTACCCGCCACGTCATTAATGGGGAAGGCCAGCTCCTGAAGGCCTCGATCCTGCCCCATTGAACGCGATGCAATCGCTGCTCGGAATTTGCTACCTGTAACCATCTTGGCGGCCTCTGCCGTCGAACTGGTTGGCAACTGCAAGGCATTGGGCAGGTGAGCAGTCAACCAGCCGCTGCACTGCGCCAAGGCCTGTGGATGAGACAGAACTTCCGAGATGTCCTGGAGGCCACCACTACTGAGTAAGGCATGCCTGATCGGCATCACCACAGCCCTGCGGATGCATAGCGTCGGATGGGCCCAAAGGGCATCCAAACTGGCGGTCACACCACCCTCAACAGAATTCTCAACTGGAACCACGGCCGCATCGCAGCGATCAGTCGCTAAATGCTCAACCACAGCACGCAAGCCCACGCATGGCAACAGTTCTGGATTCAGAAAACCCTCAAGCCCCACAAGAGCCCGCGCCGCCTGCTCGCCATAGGTTCCCTGCGGTCCAAGAAAAGCCACTTGTGTCGGCATAAGAAGCGCAGAACAGGGGTGTCGATAGGATCATGCCGCGTCAAGCGAGTAACCATGCCTCTGGCGTTCCAAGCCAGCCAGAAACTGGATCTACCGGTCAGCAGCAATGCTGAGCGCCTGCCAGCCTATTTACTCGAGCAGAAGCGGGTTGTCTCTGCCCTTTTGGATAAAAATAAGCTCACTCAACTTGGGCCTGGAAGCTTTCGCTACACAGTCACCAGCCTGAATTTGTTCCAACTGCAATTAAATCCTGTTGTCTCTCTGGTCGTCGTCAACAGCGACGGCAAGCTAATCATGCGTGCCTCCGACGCTGAACTCAAAGGACTTGGCATCGTCGAAGACTTTGAACTCAGCCTGGAAGCCACCCTGGAGGCCACCGCAAAGGGACTGGAAGGCGAAGCCATTCTTGGCGTCAGCGTTACACAGCCACCGCTATTGAAACTGATCCCCACTGGGGTCTTAGAAGGCACAGGGCAATCCATCCTGAATGGAATCCTGCTAGGCATTAAGGGTCGGGTCGGCCAACAGGTTCTTGCTGACTTCAGCAACTGGTGTCAGGAGTGAGCCGCAAACTCAGGCAACTCACCCTCTGCAGCGATCAACTTCTTCAAGAAAGAACGACGATGCAGTGGCGTGACACCTGAAGAAAGAAGAGCACGGCGATGCAATGCTGTGCCATAGCCAACATGTTTCTCCAGTCCATAGTCTGGGAAACGACTGGCCAACCTCTTGATCAGGACATCGCGAGCCTGCTTGGCGAGCACACTGGCAGCGGCAATTGCCGCGCAATGGCTATCACCACGCACCACGGTTTGTTGTGGCCCTGCCCAGAGTCGAAGGGGCAGCACACCATCGACCAAAACAAGATCCAACGGTTTTGAAAGCCTTTGCAAAGCCCTCAGCATGGCCCGTTCGGTCGCAGAGCGAATGCCTACGGCATCAATCTCCCTCGCTGAAGCCTGACCAAGGGCCCAGGCTGATGCTTCCGTTTCGATCATTGGCACCAGACGAGCTCGACGACGAGCCGTCAATGCCTTGCTATCGGTTAACCCTTCCGCCAACAATTGCTTGGCAACAGCGTCAGTCAGGACAACGGCACCGGCGAAAACGGGCCCGAACCAGCAGCCCCTGCCCACTTCATCCACTCCAGCGGTTCGCTCCGCTCGAGCTTGCATCTCACTCTGAGGCGGAAGAGCGCCTCCGACGTCGGCGCGGTTCCTCAATCTCAATGTCAGCTTCTGACTCCGACTTCACAGCAGCAGCAGACGTGGTCGTTGTCGTGGACGTTGTTGTCGTCGTGGTCGATGTCGATGCAGGCTCGGAACTACTGGACGCACTGGTCTCCACAAGCGGCGTGATCTCAACAGTCAATGGAGCATCCTTGGTCTCAGCCTCCAATGGCTCTACGCCAACCTCAACGGCCTCTGCAGAATTCGTGGACGTTGTCGTCTCAGAGCCATTGCGACCAGTAGCAACAACACGGCTGCTTCCACCCCTACCGCGACGTCGTCGCCGAGAGGCATTGGCAGCAAGCTGCTCACGAGCCTCTTCGAGCACGGCCTCAGCATCGTCTCCAGGACGAACCACACGAACAAGAAGGTTGTCGTTCTCTGGAGGCGGATCCAGCAATAGGACTGGATTTAAGCCCAACCAACTGAATACCTGCTCCTGCTCCTTATCCATCGGGACAGCAACCAATTCAGGCTCCTGTCGTCGAGTGATGGCTTCTGATGTCGATGACTCCTCACTGACCTCTCCGTCATGAGCTGGGGCGTCAGTCGCCGTGACGGGCTCAGCAGCAACAGCCAAGGAATTGAGCTCTGAACCAGAACGACCGCGACCGCTGCGACGGCGACGGCCATTCGTTCCCTCTGCTGGTGGTTGGACTTCAGCTCTGGCAGAGGCTGCAGATCGAACCAGACCGGCTGCTGTAGCAAGAGGCTGGAGAAGATCTTTCCCAGGCAACACAGCTACATGACCAAGACCACCACAACTGGGGCAAGCTCTGCCGAACAATTCATAGATGTTCTGCCCCTGGCGCTTACGGGTGAGTTCCACAAGACCCAGCTCCGTCAGCTGAGCAATCTGCGGACGTGCAGAGTCGTCTTGAACCGCAGTGGTGAAGTGCTCCAACAGCTGCAACTGATCACGACGAGACTCCATATCAATGAAGTCGATGATGATCACACCGCCGATATTGCGCAGCTTCAACTGCCGTGCAATTTCAATAGCAGCCTCACAATTGGTCCAAAGAACCGTCTCGCGAGCATTCGCTGATCGCGTAAAGGAGCCGGAATTGACATCAATAACCGTAAGAGCCTCAGTGGGCTCGATGATCACGTAACCACCAGAGGGCAAATCCACCCTGGGCTTGAGGGCATCACGAATCGCTGCATTAACCCGGTAATGCTCCAACAACTCGCTCGGCTCCGCATGAGCCTCCACCAAGACATTGCTTCCCTCCTGACCAAGGAAAGCTGTAGCGCGTTCGACTGCAGCGGTGTCATTAACAACCACCCGCACCAAATCTGGTCCGAAGTGGTCGCGAAGGATGCGATGAATGAAATCTTCGTCGCGGTTGAGAAGCACCGGCGGCACGGCTGTATCGGCAGCCTGCTGAATCGCTTCCCATTGCCTCAACAGGGCTTCTAGATCATCGATCAACAGATCTTCACTGATGCCATCGGCCTCAGTGCGGATCAATAAACCCGCTCCAGGCGGCTTAACCAATACGCCTAAAGCTCTTAGTCGATTGCGCTCTCCTTCGGAGTTAATCCTGCGCGAGATATTCACGCCCTGACCATGGGGCTGCAACACCAAATAGCGACCAGGCAAGGCCAAATTGCCAGTGAGTCTTGGCCCTTTGGTGCCTGTCGGCTCCTTCATCACCTGAACCAAAACCTTCTGGCGTGGCTCAAGCAATTCCGTGATGCCAGCAGCACCCTTCTTCAAGCGCAAAGGGCCTAGATCGGTGACATGAATAAAGCCATTTTTCTCACTTTCCCCGATATTGACAAAAGCAGCATCTATTCCTGGCAGAACGTTCTCGACTGTGCCGAGGTAGACGTCTCCGATCTGGTAACGACCCTGAGCAACGATCAACTCGTCGACTCGCTCATCGCTGAGAACGGCTGCAATGCGCAACTGCTCAGCGATGACAATTTGCTTGGGCATGGAAAACAAATAGGGAGCCCTGACGGACTCAGAACCGAATCAATGGCCTTCCGGCTCAATGCATCGGGTGGGTAATGGATTGACGGCCTAAAAGCCGTTGAATTCAAAGAGACGGAGCAAGGGCTCCTATGGATGAGGCATCAGACTGCTATTAAGCAGTTGCGCCTGAAAAGGCTTGCCTCAACGGGCCTAGCCTTTCTCAGATATGGGGTTTAAAAATCCCGGGACAGGCCGATGGCAAAAGTTGCCCGAGGCTTGATGTCCTGGAGGAATTCTAACACTCCTGGAGCTGAAGTTGATGCCTTTGTACACCACTCACATTTAGTGATCGATCTAGCTTTTCAGCGATCCAATGCTGAATCTGAATCGGCTTGATACTGCGCCCCATGGGATCAATTGCCGCCTCAAGCTGCACACGAATGCTGTTTAAGGGGGCCGTATTAGCCGGCTCGATGCCACTGCCTTTTTGAATGTGAAGGTCTCGCAACAGCGAGCGGCAATCCCGTTGCCGCGGCCGACCTTTCTTATCTGTGTCATGCCAGATCAACTCAATCTCCTCCGAGACAGCATCCAAAGCCTCTTGCCACTGAGCAGATGTAGGAGACGGGCCTGAATCCACTGCCAATTCAAAACGCCAAATCGCAGCCTCCAAATCCTGAGAAAGGCTTGGATTAGCAACAGGCACTGATGCTGCACTCAGCAAATCAAACCCTTGCGGCAAAACATCCTGAAGTTGCTGGCGCATGGTCTCGGCATCAACCAGCACTGTGAATTCGAGATCCATCCACTCCCCAAACGCCTCTACCCCCAAGGGCAGCGCCAAAGCAATCTGCACCCTCGGCAATGGATGAAAGCCACCGGTGTAACTAATCGGCAAGCCGCTGCGACGCAGTGCTCGCTCCAGCATGCGCATCACATCGAGGTGACTAAGTAGGGCCATAGGCCCTGTTTTCGCAAAGCTGAGCCTGATACGAGAAAGCTTTTCGCTTGCAGGGCTCTTAGGGGAACACTGCGCCGGCACTGGCAACGGCGGAACCACAACGTTGTGGCCAAGCTCAGGGCCACAAACCCCACAGCTACTGCAACCCGAAAACGAACAATCGGGCACCACGGTGGCCTCCATGGCTCGATGTAAATCTTCAGCAAGCCAGGTTTTCTTGATCCCTGTATCGATGTGATCCCATGGCAAAGGCTGGGCGCAAAAGCTCTTGAGATCATTGCGATGAAGAGCCGAAGCTTCACCCCAACTGCCAAGCTCCAAATCCCGATAACGACCGTCCAATCCCGCAGCGGCGATGGCTCCAGTCCAGGCGACATAGGTTCGATCCAAAGCCTCAAACCAGGCATCCATGCCTGCTCCGGCCTTCCAGGCCGCCTCAATGACTGGTGCAAGACGCCGATCACCACGACCAACAAAATCCTCCATGGCGGAGAGGCGTACATCGGTGAAATTCACCTTCACACCTTTGAGCATCCGAAAGGCCCCGCGCAATAGCTGCTGCCGCCGTTCGAATTCAGCCGTCGAGACGCGATGCCATTGAAAAGGGGTATGAGGCTTTGGCGTGAAGTTGCTGATTGTGATGTTGAGGTTTAACCGACCTAGATCCCGACACTCTTCCAAGAGCATCTTGCAAGTCTCAACAATGCCGAGCACATCAGCATCCATTTCACTCGGCAAGCCAATCATGAAATAGAGCTTCAGCTTGCGATAGCCATTGCGCATGGCCGTGCGAATCCCTTGCAGCAAATCAGCATTCGTCAGCCCCTTATTAACCACGTCGCGAAGCCGCTGGGTGCCAGCCTCAGGGGCGAACGTCAGACCAGCCTTACGCGCACCGCCAAGGATGTGAGCAATGTCATCGTCAAAACGATCAACCCGCTGACTGGGCAACTGAAGCGTTACGTTCTGATCCGCCAGCCGATTACGTAGCTCCACGCCAACGGCTGGTAGGGCTAAGTAATCGCTACAGCTGAGCGACAACAACGAGAAATCGCTATACCCCGTTCGCTTCATGCCGGTCTGCACAGCATCAATCACCGCCTCCGGCTCAACGTCCCGAGCGGGGCGAGTCAGCATTCCTGGCTGACAGAACCGGCACCCACGGGTGCAGCCACGTCGAACCTCAACCGTGAGGCGATCGTGCACGGTTTCAATATGAGGGACCAATCCCATGGCGTAGTGAGGCATAGGCGTCGCCACTCGCCGCAGAATCGTTGCCGGGACACCTGATTGAAGAGGTTGAATCGTGGTGCCATCCGAGCCAGGCCCGTAAAGAGAAGGCACATAAACACCTGGCACCTGAGCTAAATCGAATAAAAGCCTGGAACGGCTCCAACCAGCCGCTTTGGCCTCAGCCACCACCAAGCCAATTTCTGGCAACAGCTCTTCACCGTCGCCAAGGGCGACAAAATCAAAAAAAGCGGCATAGGGCTCAGGATTGCTCGTGGCCGTGGGGCCACCAGCAAAGATCAACGGTGGAGCCTTCGGATCATTCAGAGGCAGATCACCACGATGCGCCGCCCAAATCGGCACACCTGCCAAGTCCAACATCTCAAGGATGTTGGTAGCTCCCAGCTCATAACAAAGGCTGAAGCCAAGGATGTCGAAAGCAGGCAAGGGCCTGCGACTCTCAACGGCAAAAAGATGCTGCTGGCGCTCGCGCAATCTCTGGGCGAGATCAGCTGCCGGCAAATAAGCGCGATCACAAAGCTGCCCTGGCAGAGAGTTAAGGATCGAATAAAGAATGATGTGGCCCGAATTGCTGGCACCAACCTCATAAACCTCGGGGTAGGTGAGCGCCCAGCGCACGCTTGCTGCCTGCCAGTCCCTCGGTTCCACGCCGAGCTCATGGCCTAAGTAACGACCGGGTTTGCTGATGGAGAGGTCAACCAGTGCCTCGAAATCAACCGGAGGGAATGTTGAAGCAGAGGAGAGATCTGTTGCGCAGGGAACGCTCAAAACATGCGCAAGCCTTGTCCTAACTCAATTCTATGGAGGAATCTCACCAACTGAACACTCCTCATACCAAGATGCGTCGCAGAAAGACGACGAATTCCGTGGTTCAAGTCAACGGCAATTACCTCAAACTCAAAGCTGGCTATCTATTCCCCGAGATCTCTCGACGGGTCAAAGCGTTCAGCGATGCCAATCCAGGCACCGAACTCATCCGCCTTGGGATCGGTGATGTCACAGAACCCCTCCCGGAAGCCTGCCGCGAGGCCATGAAAGCCGCGGTCGACGCGATGGGGACAACAGCAGGATTTCATGGCTACGGACCTGAACAGGGTTACAACTGGCTTCGGGAGGCCATCGCCCGCCAAGACTTCCAGGCCCGGGGTTGCCAAGTAAGCGCTGAAGAAATTTTCGTCTCCGACGGCTCCAAATGTGATAGCAGCAACATCCTCGACATCCTTGGGGAAGGCAACCGCATTGCTGTCACCGACCCTGTTTATCCGGTTTATGTCGATAGCAATGTGATGGCAGGCCGCACTGGAGAGGCCCAGGAAGATGGCTGCTACGAAGGCCTCACCTATCTAGCCATCAATGCCGCTAACAACTTCGAAGCCCAACTGCCTGACCAGGCCGTCGATCTGATTTACCTCTGCTTCCCCAACAACCCAACCGGTGCTGTTGCCAACCGAAAGCAACTGGAACGCTGGGTGAACTTTGCTCGTGAGCACAAGGCCCTGATCCTGTTTGATGCTGCCTACGAAGCCTTCATTCAAGATCCAGAGCTGCCCCACTCGATCTATGAAATCGAGGGGGCCCGTGAGTGCGCCATCGAATTTCGTTCATTCTCCAAAAACGCTGGCTTCACCGGGACGCGATGTGCCTACACCGTTGTCCCCAAAGGGCTCACCGGCAAGGCAGCCAATGGAGAAGACGTGGAGCTCTGGAAACTATGGAACCGACGCCAAAGCACCAAGTTCAATGGGGTGAGCTACATCGTGCAGAGAGGCGCCGAAGCCGTTTACTCAGCAGCAGGCCAGGCACAAGTCAAAGCCCTGGTCAGCTTCTACATGGAGAATGCTGCCATCATTCGAGGCGAGCTCACGACCTTGGGACTGACCGTTTATGGAGGCGAACACGCTCCATACGTTTGGATCAAAACACCCGAAGGGATTGATTCTTGGGGATTCTTCGATCAGTTGCTGGAACGAGCCCATGTCGTGGGCACACCCGGCAGTGGCTTTGGTGCAGCAGGAGAAGGTTATTTCCGACTGTCTGCCTTCAACAGCCGTGCCAATGTTCAAGCCGCAATGGGCCGCATCGCTGCGCTTTGATGGCTTCTCCAAAATTGGGATCCATAGTCCCCTTAAACTCCTTCAACCGACGACCATTGACCATGGCGGTGGACACGCCAAGCCGCAGCCCAGGCGGAGCGGCGGTGATGGAAAAACAAACCGAGCGGGTACCCAAGAACTCGCCCTTGTACAAGGTGCTGCTTCATAACGATCCTGTGAACTCCATGGAGTACGTGGTGGTCACCCTGAGGCAAGTGGTTCCTCAGCTCAGCGAACAGGACGCGATGGCTGTGATGCTGGAAACCCACAACACCGGCGTGGGACTTGTGATTGTCTGCGACCAGGAGCCAGCCGAGTTTTACTGCGAGACCCTGAAAGCCAAAGGCCTAACCAGCACGATCGAGCCAGAAAACTGAACCATCTCCGCACAACCCTCTGGGAAAGCTGGCTAAACCAACGGGGACCTTGGCTCCGTTGGTTGCCGACAGTCAGCCTGATTCCCTTGCTCTATCTCTTGGGCTGGCTGATTGTTCAACCCTTAAGCCTTGTTTGGAACGGCGCCTCTGGCGATCAGATCAGCCTACTGAGCACGGTTATTTCCTTCCTGCTGCTGCTTCTGCTGCTGCCCAGTTGGATCAAACAGCGATGGCAACAGCCCCATCCCTGGCTGGCCTTGGGAATCACCGGGACTGGACAAGCTGCTCAAAGCTCAATTTTGCTTCCACTCCGAAAAGGACTGGGCTGGGCCCTCGGATTGCTGGGGCTCATTGTTATTCCGCTGCTCTTGGGAACCTGGGGGCGCTGGCTAGGAGATTTGAGTTCAGGCGAAGTTCTCAATGCCCTGATGCTGCTCTTTGGTGTGGGCTTGGCCGAAGAGTTGATCTTCCGTGGCTGGCTATGGGGAGAACTCAATCAATTGGTTGCACCCAAATGGGCTGTGATCGGTCAGGCCGCTGTTTTCAGCTTGGTTCACTGCCGATTCAACCTTGGCTGGTGGCCCATGATCTCCCTGCTGCTGGGCCTGTTCCTGCTTGGCCTAGCCCTAGCCGTGCGGCGGAGAATCGACAACGGTTCGCTCTGGGGGTGTGTTGGCCTACACGGTGGCTTGGTTGGAGGCTGGTTCTTGCTCAAAGCTGGACTAATTCAGATTTCACCGAATGCGCCAGCCTGGCTTGTTGGCCCTGGAGATCTCGACACCAACCCCCTCGGCAGCCTCGTTGCGATCATTGCGCTGCTCGGCTTGCTCTTGTTTCAACTCACGGCTTTAGCCAGAGCCCGTGTGCCTTTGAGAGGAGCACGCAACGCCTCCTCCAAAGGAGCCACTCCGTAATCTCGTTCAAGCAAGCTCATCACAGTGCGGCCAAAGTCTCCGGGATTGCTATCAAACGCCTCAAGACAAATCCGTCCAAAGGTGCTCCCCATCGGTTCCGGATTCCAGAGCAACTTGCGTGCCGTCCAGGGCATCATGCTCATCGGGTTGTAGCCCCGCTTAATCAGTCCCTGTTCAAAGCCATATTGCTCAAGATGCGTATGAGGCTGAAGACCAATAAAGAAGATGGCAGGCTCCACCTTGTCGACGCCGAAGATGCGTTCTAACTCACGGTGGTAGGCAATGGTTTGCCTAATCGTCTCCGGGCGTTCGTCGATCACATTGAAGGAGTAATTCACAGACACGTGATCTCGGAAGCCTGCGGCTGCTAATAGGCGGCAATTGTCAAGAACAATCCGCAGGTTGTAGCCCATGCGCATCTTGCGCACGAGCTCCTGAGAGCCAGATGTGATGCCAATCTCGAAATAGCTCAGGCCTGTCGCCACCATCAGATCGACAAGCTCGGGATCAAGATTATCGGCACGTATGTAAGCGGCCCAGCGAATCCCAGTAAGACCTTCCGCCTGAATCGCTCTCAGCAGATTCTTGGCATCCTCAATGTGACGACGGGCAGGAATGAATTGAGCGTCGGTAAACCAAAAGCCTCGAACGCCGCGGTCGTAAAGCTGACGCATCTCCGCCACGATCTCATTGATGGGATTGAGGCGAACCTGCTTGCCTTCCACCACGGTGTAGATGCAGTAGCAACAGTTGTGGGGACATCCCCGCTTGGTCTGAACACCGACGTAAAAGTCACCCCCTTCGAGGTACCAATCCAATTGAGGCCATATCGATCCGATGTAGTCGTAATCGCATGCCGTTTTAGGAAGGCTTGTTGGCTGCTCATGAATCAAGCCTTTTCGTGGCGACTCACCAACGACAAAACAACGCTCGTCTTTTAAGGATTTCTGGCGCAATAGCTTCTCGAGCAGGGGCTCGCCTTCCCCTAATGACACGATTGTTCCCTTCGGCAACGATCGGCCGAGTTGCTCATAAAACACACTCACCGCACCGCCGCCGAGAACAACTTGAGCCTCTCGGACATGCCGTCGAGCAGCTCGAAGGCCATGGCGCACAAGACGTTGATTCCGCCAAAGCTCTCCGTAATGGCTAAGCATCAACAGCAAGCCACCCCAGGCGCCCCGCATCCGCTTGAACGGATTGCGTGCGTAAAACACCTCAAAGGAGTTCTGCAGCGGATTGCCACTCCGACCATCCATGGGCGCAAAGATCTGGATGTCTCGCCAGGAGAACACCAGTAAGGAGGGGCGGAACTGATCGATCTTGGCCAAAAGCACCCTCTGCACATCCAGCACCGGCAGGGAGGCAAGATCAAGAATCTGTTGCCGAACATCCGGGAAACACTTGTGCAAGTGATCCGCTAAATAGATCGGTCCGATTGGAAAGATTGGATTGCAAGGCAATCGCACCAACAAGACACGACAAGCCTCTCCAGGCGAAGACTGTGCAGACGCTTCGGAGGGGGAGGGAACAGAGGAGGAAGCGGAACCCATTAGGCAGGGTGATGCCTCTCAACGGCGGCTCATGCTGCCTTAGACGCTAACCAATGGCTTAATGAATGACGCGGTCTTCGCAAGGCTCTGGCGAAAGATCTTCTTGTTGATGACAGGTCAAAAGGGCCTGGAGGCTGCGATCCTGGGACCAAAGGCTTGCCAGACAAGCCAATCAAGACGCTTACAAAATCCGCCAATTCACCTGTGGCGCAATGGATAAGCGGCCAACAGCGCACAAGCGCACACATTTCTCCATGAAGCTGCCTACACATTGCGCAATCTTCCGTTACAATAATTTCGGCAGGGCTTAGTGCCCTTCCTGGCCGTCCCTTTAGGGGGCTCTTTTTTTTACTTCTTTCATGACCACAACTATTCAGCGCTCTGGCGCTAGTAGCTGGCAGACTTTCTGCGAGTGGGTCACCTCCACCAATAACCGCCTCTACATCGGCTGGTTTGGTGTGTTGATGGTCCCCACCCTGCTATCTGCAGCCATTTGCTACATCATTGCCTTCGTTGCCGCTCCGCCGGTTGATATCGATGGCATCCGTGAGCCTGTTGCCGGCTCCCTAATCCTTGGAAACAACATCATCTCTGGTGCTGTTGTTCCTTCCAGCAACGCAATCGGCCTGCACTTCTATCCCATCTGGGAAGCAGCTTCTCTTGATGAGTGGCTCTACAACGGCGGCCCTTACCAGCTGGTTTGCTTCCACTTCCTGATTGGCATCTGCTGCTGGTTGGGTCGTCAGTGGGAACTGTCTTACCGCTTGGGCATGCGCCCTTGGATTTGTGTTGCTTACAGCGCTCCGCTGTCTGCAGCCTTTGCCGTGTTCTTTATTTACCCCATCGGGCAGGGATCTTTCTCTGACGGCATGCCTCTCGGCATATCCGGAACATTCAACTTCATGTTTGTGTTCCAGGCTGAGCACAACATCCTGATGCACCCCTTCCACATGCTTGGTGTGGCGGGCATGTTCGGTGGTTCTCTGTTCTCGGCGATGCACGGCTCCTTGGTGACCTCGTCACTGATCCGTGAAACCACCGAAAGCGAATCTCAGAACTACGGCTACAAGTTTGGCCAAGAGGAAGAGACCTACAACATCGTTGCAGCCCACGGCTACTTCGGTCGTTTGATCTTCCAATACGCCAGCTTCAACAACAGCCGCAGCCTGCACTTCTTCTTGGCCGCATGGCCAGTGGTTTGCATCTGG
>CATBLW010000020.1 GCA_949486985.1 Prochlorococcus marinus str. MIT 9215 | reverse complement strand
GGACAAGCCACCAACAGCCTATAAACCTCATCCGCGATGAGATCGGCCTCTGCGTATTCAGTACGCGCAACCATCAAGGCGGCCAGCTGAAGCAGCTGGGTTTGACCACGACCGGTCCAACCAACCTGGAGCAGGTACTTGGCATCTTCAACGCTCTTCGGTGAAACAATTGACTGCTCGGGAGGCCACTCCAACAGCCCCTCACCCTTAACCGCGGAAACCAACCTCCTATCGCATCGACGAGAGAACGGCGCAATCCAGTTCAGGGGAATGAACTTGAGTAGACCATTGTCATCCTCCTCAACCCAGTTGTAAGGACCACAATCTTGCTCACGCTCGCTGATTAACTTGGATTGAACAACCTGGTTGAACTGAGCAGCCTCCTCCCAGTGGGCTCGAAAAACTTCAGGCTCGTCAACAACTCCGAATCCTTGAACAAAAAGGCCATTCCCTTGTCCTGTAAAAGGCATACGGATCGCCTTGTAATTACTTCCAAAAAGCTTGTCATTGGGAAAGACCTCTAGAACACCTCCAGACAGCTCAATGATGCTGGGCTCTTGGTAGGAATAGAACTCAGCATCCAGACCAGATTCAATTCCAGACGTTAAGAGTGCTTTCTTAACGGACACCGCAGCCTGGAAAGTATCGACTGGCTCTGGGAGCGGAAACCAGAGATGAATACCTCCGCTGAAACTGGAACGAATCTGCAGCGAGCGATTCAGCCCAATTACCCTGCATCTATCGACCAACATCTCGAGAGCTCCCTCCCCGCGATCGGGATGGTGAGGAGAGCGATGCTGATCAATATCAAGGACAATCCAGCTGGTCTTCGTATTCGGCCGGATTGCCAAGTACTGCGGCTGGCCACCAGCCAAGCCAAGGTGTTCCTCTAGACGAGAGGCGGTCAACATGCCAAACCGAGTACTTTTTCTCCCACAGTTCTCGATCACATACCCATATCCAGGGTTCAAGACCCTCAGGAACCATTCTTCAAGCCGTTCACGCTCGATACCCATAAAAATGAAGCAAAGGTCATAACGACGGATCTCAGCCCCGTCACTTCAAGGTAGGGGGCGTTGTTATGGCCAATTGAATGTCGAGCAGTTGCACATATCTCTGCCACGTTGCACAAAAAGCTGGGGACAACTGAGGGATTACCCCCTCAAACTCACTGTAATCAAACACTCTCAAGTGGCAGCAGCGGCCAGAAACGCCAGCGTTGATCAGCAGGATTCACAGCAGCTCCAGCCACCACAACGTCCATATCATTTAAGTAATTCTGCAGACGACACGGCTATATGGGTAAATCTCACCGCCAGAGCGCAAAAACACACCACTCTTCACTCCGCTGTTGCGACTACAGAGGGTGAAACCCTTTCCCATCGAGGCTAACTATCACCAACTCGATGACACTGGGCGCTTTCCTTCCTAGATCACGCATTAGGCACAGCCAGCAGCGGAGACGACTCACAGACTTCGACAATGGCTAGGAAGTACAAGCGGCTTTTGACCTTTTGGGGGGCCTCGCCGCAGCTTTTTACTCTCGATTGGGTGATGAGATCTCCTTGCGAATTTAAGAGAGTGTGAGGATCCGAGGAGAGCCTCTCAACCCCTCTAATTCAATGGGAATCAATCCAAGTACAGCTCAAATCCGGTGAGAAGCTTGGAATGGACGCTGCGGTAGGTCATCTTGGCGCGATGTGTGCAATAGGTCTGATGTTCATTGCTACTACTTGCCGTCCATATGGTCTTCTTTCATTTGTTTTTGGTTACGGCCCAGTTTTGGCTGCAGCATCTTTAAGGGATGTCATTAATTCATGCCTACTTGCCTTAGCAAAGAGCCACGGACAGACATCAATGACCTCAAAAGTGCGAATTTCGCATAAAGCGGTTTGTAGCTAAATAGTTTGCTATTAATAAAGGGTTCATTGATTTCAATTCTCAATTTTTTCATGAAAAGCTTAACTTTTTGGCTGTAGCCAGTGCATTCTCAATTCCATTGCTAACGTCGCAAGTCGCCAAATCTGCAGCTGAATACTGCCATACAGATGCAAATGGCCGATATGTCTGCATTGAAAAAGTATTTGGCCCGCGTAGCAATCGAGGGGTTATTATTACAACAAATGGCAATGTTTATTCGTATAGGCTTAACTGCTACAATCGTACTTACGCTTCTAGCTCGATAAATGCTATAGCATGTTGGAGTTACACTGGTATTAATGCAGAGCCAGAAAATCTCGCAGAAATCAAGAAGCCACCTGCGTCCTTGAATAAAATTATGACTGGAGGTGGATTTGTTTCATCAGACAAGGCAATCGATCTGGATAAAGTCATGATCGCAATGCCTGATGAGATGAAGTAGATGTAACTTAATTCAGAAAGCTTCCTGAGATCGACTTTAAGTATGTTTGTGGCTTATTCAGATCCACTCCATTTGCCGATCTCTGAGAAGCTAGTTTTTTAAATACAGGATCATTGATTTTTCCTGCAGCTAATTTTTTCATGTCTGTCGTTGAACAGGTAATCTCTGGAGACTGTCCAAATCCTGCATAAACGACATAGGCACGTTGTGCGCCGGTCCCGTGCGATTTACTACCGATGGAGTAGGCAGCCTGAGCCATGTTGATGATGTCGCGAGATGTAATCTCCAGCTCATTTGCACCTTGTCCCAGGATTGCTCCAGAAAGACAATCTGCCTGGAGTTCTGAATAAGGTTGAACATATTCCATATCAAATACTGTTTGTAAGTAATGACCATACTCATGAGCAATGACATAGGCAATCGCAGCAGATCCAAAATGCTTATAAAAAGGCTCTAGTTGTTCTTGCACGACGTATATCGTGTTAACTCTTGGGCAGTAGGAAGTGCCACCTACATCAGTAGCGACTCTTCCACCATGATTCGAGACACATCCACCTAAGACCTTCGTATCAGACTGAACGTTGGTGATGATCTGTGGTGGATTGAACTGCTTAAGTTTTGGATCCTTTTGCCAGTGATAGATGACGTAATTACCAAAAGCTTCAACGCTCTTATCAAGAGTGGCTGACTTTGCTGGATACTGGGTAGTTGGCGTAAGAAGACCCAGTACTGAGATGATACTGAAAGTTTTTTGGCCCAGCTCATGAGGAAGGTTGGCTTTCATGCAGCTTCAATGTAGCCATCGAACCTTCCTTTGACAGTAGTCTAGTTCAATGATTAACTTATACCTTTTGATCTGAGTGTTGCTACTCTACTTATAGAGTCTAGTGTTGAAATGCGTCTTGCCTCATCAATAGTTTCTATATCTTTGTTGGCGCTGCCTCTTTTTCAGCTTCCTGGGCACGCAGGCTTTTCTGTGGATCGAGGTCTAATCGCCCAAAAAGAACAATCCTCTCAGCGACAGGTGACGGACTATTACCCTGATGACCCGTTGTGGAAGCGGTTGGATGCCGAGAATAAAGATGTTATTAATCATTTTGGTTTTAATGCGCTCTATGAGTTGATGGTTTATCGCCGGCGCCTGCGGCGCGGCGTCGATGCGGTGGGCCTTGAAATTGCCCTTCCAGCCCAAAAGGATAATCCTATTCAGGATGATGAATGGTTTGTGTTGATGAATACAAGTCAGGTGCTGAATATGCTTTACCCGCAAGAATTAGAGGAGATTAGAAGATATGGATTTGATGCCTTTAAAGTTGCCAATACTAGAGCAATTCTTATTGAAGATCAGCTGAAGGATTCAATGTCCAATGATAGTGAAAAAGATGCATTCAGCAAGGCTTTTGCGCACAGCCAAGAAGAAAGAATTGATGAATTAATCAAGCAGTTTATGGGGAGTTCTGATAGGGGATGGCAGATAACCAAAAATTATGAAGGTATTGCGTCTCTGATCTTAGAGCCTCGTGATCTAAGTCCTAAGTCGCTTAATTTTTTGGTCACCTATTCAACAAGGCTATTTCTTGATGATGATTATGACCAATCATTGGAAGTCGCTAGGAAAGTGTCTGCGTTTGCCTTGGAGAAGTGGGGTGTTGACTCCTTCGCAAACTATGGGGCAGTTAAACGGCTTGTTGATGCAGAAAACGTGATTAAATCAATATCAGTATCAGGTCATGGTGAGTTTAAATATACCTTGAGTGAAGAACTTTTAGCCTCAGTCGATAGCTTGATAGCTTTAACTAACAAATGGTGGGGATCTTTCAGTCCAAAGTTAATCCCATTGTTGCTGACGAAATCTGAATTTATTGAACGTGATGAGCAAATTTCTGGCGATCAGCGTGATTCGCAAGTCATTGCATTGATGAAGCAAGCTGAAGAGCTTTATCTAGGCGCTAAACAGAAAAGGCTTTTTCCGGAAGATTATGCAGAGCTTGCTGCCGATCAGGCAATGAGAAGTATAACAATGAATTGGCTGTCTGCAGATATTCGTCTTGGGGATTACGATAGTGCTTATCAGCGTATACTAAAGTTTAAAAGTTATCCATTCCATCCAAATGGTAAATACATAGGTATATCGTTTGGAGGGTTAATTGCTGATCTAGTTAGTTCTGGTCAGTATGCCCAGTCAATTGAATTTGCTGAAGGGCTGCTGAAGTCTCACGATGAAAAAGCAATTCAGTTGAGTAGTTATGAGATTACTTCTATTAACGAGGATTTGGCATATTGTTATGTTTTTGTGGGTCGGTTTGATGATTTTGACGATTTATACCCTCAGCTTGATCCAAATGACTCGCTTGTTGAGTCGATGCGTCTTATGTCCCTTGTGAATAGGGGGATTGTTCCCGAGGTCCAGTATCCCCTTCCCTCATTGGCCTTCACTGAGGACGGCTTGAGTTTTGAGGGGGTGGCTATAAAATATACAATTGCGATGATTCGCGAGGGTTCTGTCGGAAACAAGATGAAGGCTGCGGATATTGGTGAAGCCCTTTATTCCGCTGTCACCTCTAACCATTCTTCCATTGATCCAGGTGATATCTCAAAATTTCTTTCTACCATTTATTTTGCAATGGGTGATAAGGATAAAGGCACTGATTATCTGAGGAAGACATTTCGTCACAAGAAAGACAGCCAAGAAAGCAGTGATCTTAATGATCGAATTGGAACCGACGAGTTGAAACTCAATCTAGTTGAGGAAAACCTTGAGCAAGCGAGTGTAAAGGTCAAGTCTATTTTTAATTTTTGGCTTCAGCAGTTACATGGGGAGTTGGCGATGATGCCTTCCCAAGAGCGCACGGCCTATTTGCAATCTGCTCTTGCCTCGATTCAAGATTCTGAAGCCCTTAATCTTCTCCTTTCAGACTCAGAATTCAACACTAAGAAGCCGGAGTTGCCGCTGTATTACATCCTGAATCGTAAGGGGCTTCTCGAGGAATTAGAAAAACGCCAGCGTCAGCTGCTTAATGCTGATCGCTCCACGCAAGCTCTTGTTCGGGACATTCGTTCGAGGCAGAAGCTCCTTGCTGATGGGCAAGCGCAAAGTGAAGAGCTGAAGACCTTGCAATTGGAAATCAATACTCTGGAACGACAGCTTTTTCGTGAAATACCAAGAATTGAGCCCCGAATCTTTTCAGTTCAGGAGGTGAGTCAAGCTCTACCTCAAGATGGGGCATTGGTGGAGTTCATCCGTTATCAGTGGGCAAATCCTGTTGAGCCACTAAATAAAGATGAGCACTACGCCGCATTTGTGCTGAGGCCCAATGGTCGTGTCTCCCTTGTGCAGTTAGGAGAGGCAAATGCGATTGATTCGAAGATCGCTGTAGCGATTAATGCCTTGGAGCAGCAGTTGAGTGATTCGGAAGCTCTTTTGAAGCAAGCTTTAGATCCGGTGTTGAGCCCCTTAACTGACGAATTATCGGGTGTGCGTGTTCTGTATTTGTCCCCAGATGGTGAGTTAAACCGTCTTCCCTTTGCGGCTGCTCAATTGGATAGTGCTCGTTCCATGTTGTCCGATGAGATGACGGTTCGAATCGTCACCACCGGCCGTGAATTGGTTCAGTTGGCTGAACGACAGGATTCAGCTGTCTCTTCCGCAGTTGTGTTCGCAAACCCTGCCTTTGATCGTTCCGGAGCTGTCCCCAGATCAGCGAGTTCAGTGCGCTCTTCATCCCTTCCCAAAGATGAGCAGTCATCAAGTCTTGCGTCGCAGCGTGCTCTAGGGCTGGATCAGATCTGGACACGATTGGACTACACCGAGGAGGAGGGGCAGGTTGCTGCGCAGTTGTTAGCTGGTTCCCTCCTGAGCGGTGAACAAGCATCAACATCCAACGTCAAGGCCATTCGCTCACCCCGCGTCGCCCATTTCGCCACGCACGGCTACTTCATGCCGGATGAAGAACGCACACCCCGCGATGCTTTTTCGGTTGGTTCTTTCCTTCCGCTGAAGACGCAACCTAGTGGTGCGAAGAGCAATCCCCTGTTGCGATCGGGGATTGTGATGGCGGGTGCCAATCAACCCGATGTCAATCCCAACGACGACGGCTACCTCACAGCTCTAGAAGTCTTGCAATTGGATTGGGAAGGCACCGAGCTTGTCGTGGTGTCAGCTTGTGAATCCGGCCGCGGTCTTGTGAAGCGTGGGGAGGGCATGTATGGCTTGAAACGAGCCTTTGCTGTTGCCGGTGCGCGCAGCAGTCTTCTCAGTCTCTGGAAGGTGGATGACCAGGCCACAGCTGCTTTCATGCAAAGTTTTTACCAGCGTTTGAAGGCAGGCAAGGGCAAAGGTGATGCCTTGGCGGAAACGCAGAAGGAATTTCGCAATCACCCCATTGCTGGCTGGCGCCATCCTTACGTCTGGGCGGCTTTTCAGCTCAGTGGTGACTGGGGCCCGGTGAAAGGCTTGTGATCTTGGAATCAGCCCATTGTTGTCGGAACGAGGGATAAGCGTTCGTTAGGAGGGCGCTTGCCATTCAAAGCATTACCACCAGTGTTGAACTGGATGATTTTCTTGCTACCCAGGCCAACCAGGGAATGAGTGCGGAGGGCCTCAACATGGCCGAGTCGTACATCCGCTCCTGCTGGGACAAGGGGGTTGAGGTTGTCCTTGATCCCTCTCTTTCTTCCGCTTTCGGGACCTATGAACCTGCGGGCAATGTGCTCACCCTCGGTGGACCTGCTCTGGAAGATCCTGTACAGCTGATTGAAACCCTCGAGCATGAATTCATTCATGTTTTGCAGGATGAGATGGCTGGCTTTGGAAATGCTGAGATGGCACCGCTTGGTTTGCCATCAACTTCAGGTGCCATTCAGGTTGTTGCCAATGGCTACGGACATACCAGTGCCGAAGTTCAGCAGCTTGAAGTTGAAGCGCACAGCGCCGAACAACTTCTGCAAAATCCTGAAACCGTTCTAGCTCGATCATCCTTCGGCCTTGAACAGGACCTTGCTGTTGCCTATACGGCCAATGGAATGCCTCCACTAGAGGCATCGCTCCAAGCTTCCTTAGACGCACCTCTCATTGACAGTTTTTTGGTCTAGCACCACTTAAATACTCATTCTTTTTTATTGATGACAACGAATCTTTCTGCATTGACAGCTGATAATGGCTTGTCGATATCAGCTCAATTTTCTTCTCACGACCTTCAGACAATCGCTCGTGATGGCGTTGCTTTTCAATCCATCAAGGTAATGGAGGCAATTGTGGAGGCCGAGCAATCCCGTATTCAAAAAGAGCGGATGGCCTGGCGCATCGGCGGCATGATTATTGGAGGTTTATTTGGGATTGGCGATGGTTTTGATGCCACCGACCTGCTAACTGGACTTGCTGTTGGCAATTTGGCTTCTTTGGGGCATGAAGTTGCATCCCATGAGCAGCTTGAAATGCTCAAGCAATGCAAAGCCGATTGGTTGGTGACCGCTAGTTCTCCGATTGAACTGGCCCGTCGCCTAGGAGCACCCCGTTTTCGTGTGGTCATGGCCAAGGGAAGCTGGAAAGGTGCTCAGCTTCTCAGCCTTCATCAGGGTGCCCGTGGTGATTACCTGATTCCACTGGATTGTGCTCATCGCTGTGCCCATGGCTTTACCGACAGCGCAAGTCATGCCGCCCTCGTGAACACTTTTGAAGCAGATAACTATCAGGCGTTAGCTAATCAGTTGTATCCAATTGAATCCCAGGCCGTTCGTGTGGAGAGCGTTCGCAAGCTTACAAAGGCGGAAGTTGCTGAAATGCCAGATTCGCCATCTCGACAACCATCCATTGCTGAGCCGGTGGTCTTCGAGTTGGACGGCCAGAGCCATATCGGCCAGCGTTTCCCTGTTCCAATCCATAGCGATTTTTAGCTCTTCAATGTCTTTACTTTCTATGTCATCCAACAACATCCCTGGACCTACATCTACCAATCCTTCGTCACATGTTCTGCTAAAGAAAATGCTGCGTAAGGGATCACTTGATCGGAACATCAAAACCGCTTTAATCCTTAGCCTGGGTGCAAGCGGTGCTCTTGTTAGCTTGCCTTGGTTTGCCGCAACATTGGCTGGGACAACAGTGGTAGTGTCGATCGCTCGTTATCGGCAACAAGTGTGAATCAACGTTTTGGTTGAAACTAGATTTCTTTTTTGAGGGGCAGGTGTGCTTGTGCATGCCTTCCCTCTTTTATTGTTTACAGCCGAAAGATGAATTCACTATCACGAAAGATAATGCGCACATCTCCTTGGCGATCGCGAACCCAGCTACCGCGGTAAATCCCCCCATTCAGCACCACAGTTGCATCTCCATCCTCAAATAAGCGGATGGTCCGAATCAGACCATCATTGGAAGTGAGCTTCCAAGTGTTTTGTCCGGTGCTATACAACTGACAAGTGGCGGGCGGTAGTCGCGCAGCATTACGCGTTTGTTGGAACCAACAGGGCGTTGGTTTGGCCATTGCCGGTACGCCCATCAAGCCAGCTACAAGCAGAACAGTTCTAAACATTGGGTGCAGTGCTTATCGATCTGTTCCCTTGCTAGCAACAGCTTTGTCTCTGAAAGGCGGCTATTGGCAGGAGGTTGTTTCGAAGATTTGTTTGATTTGAGCTTTCTGCTCAATAGGAATGGCATCGCTGCTCAGTAGTGCGATGGCCAGGCTTTGATCATCCCTTTTTAATGCTTGCTTGAGTGCTGAAGCCCAAGCTTCCCTGTTGCGCTTCAGTGTTCCAATGAGAGCTGTGTTGGCTGCCATCACCTCTTGATCAGCCGCTTGAAGTTCAATGCGGACGACGTCTCCACCTGTTGCACCTTTTGGCCGAAGCACCAGGTCAACGGACGTTCCTGGTTCTAGCGGTGCAATGGGCCAGGGTGTTCGTGCAGCCACGGGGGTTGTGGATGATGCCACTGATCGCCAGAGCACCTTTCCATCCCGTTCCAGTCGCAGTTCATTCAGCGGCTGGGCCGTGATAATCATCGGATCAGACACCGGCACCACTGCGATGTCAGCCCCTGGCTGCAGGAATGGTGCAATGAGACAGATTTCACTGCCTAAACCACGGCTGCCACCAGCTGCCACTGGCTGAACCAGGCCGAGTAGTTCTCGAATTTGCTGCAGCAGAGATTTGGGAATGCTGGATTCTTCTGATGCGAGAGCCAAGGGCGCTGTGCCAGCCAGGCTTAAACAGAGAAACGTTGAACTTAGAAGTCGCCGCATAATTAGTCCTCCCGAATCCAAGTGATCACCAGCAACGTGCCTAGAGGCAGAAGGATGGGGATCAGCCACAACGATGAAATGGCTAATTGCAGACAGATTGGAATGGCGGCTGCTCCAATGGAACCGCAGAGCAGCAGGCGTCTCGATCGGGATGCCATGAGTGCAGACAGTGCAATTCCTAGGGCTGCCGAGAGCGTTGTTGCCAAGGCAGATGAAAAAGGTTTGAACCAGTGCTTGAGGTTGATGCTCTGGGCTAAGACCGCTTGCACGATCACTCCTGGCATCTTGGTTCTTGACCCTTTCCAGTGCGAGCTGAACTCAGGCTTCAAGGCTCCAGGAGTAGTGAAAAGATCGTTGTGCTCAGCATTGGTGGTGCCATCGGTACCGATCACCAGGATGGGGCTCTTCAGAGATGGCAGTTGTTCAATTTCGATCCGTTCAATCAGCGATCCCCAGTTCAATGACCAGTCGATGACGGCGTCTGCGGGGATGACCCGCTCAGGGAAGCTGGATAGTTGAGCAGCGAAATTGGCTGCCGTGATGGGTTCAGTGAGAAGTAACGGAGCTGGTTGCTGCTTATGTTCACCAGCCACCATCCCTGTGGAAAGGTTGAACCATTGGAGCCCAGCCGCCTTTAGCTGTGGATGGGGTTCTGAGATGGCACCGGCTCCAGGAGCTTCAACGGTGTCGCCGAAATAGCCCGCAAACACCATCGATCTTTTCTGTTTGCTGATGACCTCAGCCAATGCCTCAGTGTGAGGAGCGGTTTCATCTAGCACTACATCCAGCGCCACCTTGGGCACGGCTTCTGGAGGTGAGGCGGATAACAACATTGCCAGAGCTTGGCGGGAGACGCGATTGGGTTGGGTTTCAGCTCCCACCCGCTCTGCGGTGGTCTGATCAATAACCAGTACTGGAAGCGCTGGAGACGATGGTCCTGGTTGGTTAGTGGCTTGGCGCCAAAGGCGCTGCACATACAGTCGCCGATCCAGTCCGTAACGGCTCACTGGATTGTTCGGCACAACATCAACGGCGCAGCTAAGAAGGGCTAATGCTCCAGCGAAGATCCATTGTTTGCGGTTTGTGGTGCTGATGCGCAGTAAAAACTGACGTTTCTTGCAGAGAGGTAGCTCGTAGGGAGTGGCGCTAGCCGAACCGATCAGAGTGAGCAGCAGGCTTGATCCTGCAGGACCATGACGACTCAACCATTGACGAACGGCAAGGGTTGCAGTGATCAGAGGTTTGCTGGTGGTGAGCTCAATCAGCAGCCGTTGGAACGCGGCAGATGCGGCTTGGCAGGGGACTGGTTCGCGAAAACAGACTGCCCAGCCCACGCCAAAGCGAACGAGACTTTTTGCCAGATCATGGCCACTGCAGCTATTCAGCATCACCAGCTCCAGCCCTTGTTCCACCGCTGATTCGATGCTGCGTTGAAGTTCTGGAGCCGCGATCCAGCTGCCATCAGCCAGTTGTAAGCGCCCCCCTCCGCTGGGATCTGCCTCTGAATGCCCGAGAAAGATCAAGGCATCCCATGGGCCTTGATGTTCCAGGGCTGTTTTTAAATGCGCCAGACCAGCATTGACACCACGCCGTATATGGAGCTTGATGTGACCGCCTTTCTCCAGCTGCTCGAGCTGTTTCAGTTCTGTAGTAAGCGAGAGGCCCTTCTCAAGCCCAATCCAAACCAACAGCTGCGGCTGATGGGGTGATCGCTGGCGCTTTTGGATCAAATGCTGTTGCTGCTCAGTACGCCAGATCGGTTGATCCCAGCGCAACCATTCCCAGGGCAAGGCCTGCAATTCTGAGCTGACTCCCTCGAAACTGATGCGCAGTGGCGTTGGTGTTTTTTGTAGTTGCCGTTGTTGATCCAGTGGGCGCCAGGCTGGATCTGCAAACCAGGTCTGCAGGCTTGTGACGAGGGCATGGCCACGGATGGTCACGGCATCGGCCGTAACGTCGGCGGCAGCTGGATCGTTATGGGCGAGATAACGACGACGCCAGGCCTTGTACTGCTGAATCGCAACCTCCGGCCATGGCACTGAAAATGTGCTCGGCGCTCCTGCACCTACGAGGACTACTTCAATGGGCTGGTTCGTTGCCGTTGCTTTGAGCAGTAGATCCATCGATTGAGCTGCTATTTGATCAGAAGTGCCGGCAGCTTGAACTCTGCATCGCCATAGATCACAGCGAGTTCGACCGTTGCATCGCGTTCGCTGAGAGTGAGCTCCAGCGTTAGCTCTCCTGATGATCTCAGGGTTTGTTCCGACAAGCCTTGCTGGCCTTTGAGGATCAATCCATCGGGTAAGAGATCTCCGCTAATGGATCCGCAGAGCCGCACCGTGAGTGCTTCCGGTGCATCACCGCTGCCGATGGGTAGCAATTGCAGCTGGAATTGCTCAATACAGATGTTTGCCGCCTCACCACTCACAATCTCGCCTTTGTTGTTTAAACCCAATGGAATCGACAGCAATGCGCGAGCGTTTTCAGGTTGATTCTCAACAGATGCTGAACGGAATGCGCCTGCGGAGAGGGGTTGTAATGACGCACCAGCACGACTGAGCGCCTGGTCGATTTGGCCTTGTATCCAGTCACTGATCGCGATCACTTTCTGCCCGAGTCGATGTTGTGCGGTACTGAGGGCTTGCCTGGAAATGGCTGATGGCTCAAGGACTTGGACCAGCATCAGCAATCGATCGAGCCCTCCTCGAAAGCAGGAGGTATCGAGGCTGAGATGGGATCCGGTTAAATCCTGCTCTTTTGCTAGGTCTTGCATTTCGGCGTTGGTGCAAACCCCTGCAATTGCAACAAGGTCATTTTCAAGATCAACCAATGCTGCAATCGATAGTTGTGGAGCGGCCCCGTCCTCTCGCCATGGGGTCAGATCGAGATCAACTTCATCGGCTAAAAATCCTGCGGTGTTGACTTGTACAGCCCACTGGTTGAGCTGCAACAACCTTGTGTCATCTAAGAGGGCAGTCTCTGGTCCGAGCGATAGCGACAGGCGTCTATTGGTTAACGCTTGTTGCAGGGCCTGGATGACGTAGGAGCGTCTGCTTTCTCCAGGCGCAGGCCTTGGCAACTGAATGGCATCTTCTGGGATTGGAAACGCTTCCATGGGTTGGTCGTGTGGAGAAGAGGTCATCGTTGTTTGAGGTCATTCAGAACCCACTGCCTAAGAGGGGCTACAGAGTCTTCTCGTTCTGGCTCGATCAGCTGATTCCGCAAGGCTTCAATGATCCGTTCAGCGCCCTCCACTGTGGCCATCAAGCTTGAAAAGGCAGGCAGGCGTTTGAGATCTAATGCGGCGGCGGTAGCGATCGCTGTGGAGCGTCGCTTCTCATCCAAGAGCTTGCTCACCCAGGCCTGCTGGTGATTACAACAGGGGCCGATTTCTCGTTGGCTCATCCCTTCTCCATAGAGCTGCCAAGCCTTCCGGCGTTCGGGGGCTTTGACGAATTTCTTCGCTTCTTTTTCCATTTCGGCGGGCATCACTGCTTCCATGGAGCGCTGCAGGGCAACGTCGATCTGCTTGAGCAGCTCCTGCTGATCGGGTCCATCCTTATTAGTTTCCTCTGTTGCTAGCGAAGCGGGATC
>CATBLW010000019.1 GCA_949486985.1 Prochlorococcus marinus str. MIT 9215 | reverse complement strand
TGCCCGGGATCATCCCAACCACCGCCAAGCAGCGAAAACAGCAAAAGCAGCAACGACAAGCAAGCGGAAACAACACAAAAGAAACAGAACGCCTGAATCTTGAACACCATCAGGCCGATTAACAGCAGACTGAACACGGCCATGCCACAGGAGACCGCAAACAGCCCCCACCAAGTTCGTCTGGAAAGGTCTGCTCTGTTCTCGGACAACCCAGGCAACAGAGGAACAACCGCCATCACCAAAACGGCTAGATAGGCAATAAAGCCCACCAAAGACAATGGAATGGAAAAATCAGCAGTTTGAACAATCGTTCCCCAAGCACTGTTGAGGACCTTGTCGCAACCCTCAGCCCCGCCAGGGCAAGACAGAGAATTCAACCAGCCCCAACGCTTCAAGGTGATTGAACCCGTATCAATCACTCCAACGGTGGCAAGCACCGCCATCGTTATCCTGACCCACTTAAGTCCTTGATCCTGACGACGGCGACTAGTAAGGCGAGAGGAGCCCATTGAAAAGGCACGTGTTTATGAATTGTGGCAGCTCTTCCTCTCTATAGGGTTACCAATCACAACAACGACTCAAGAGATTGAGCCCAACCAACTGAACTGAGCTGATCTCAGCCAAAACCTTTATCTGGTTCTGCATGCCGAGCACCACTCCAACCCTGATCAAAAGGAAGCCGTCAGTCGCCTTCGCACATTTGGGCTGCGAGAAAAATCGCGTCGACACCGAACACATGCTCGGCCTGCTATCGGAGGCGGGCTATGGCGTTAGCAGTGATGAAGCCGATGCAAATGTGGTGGTGGTCAACACCTGCAGTTTCATTCAAGAAGCTCGAGAAGAATCGGTACGCACCCTGGTCAATCTTGCAGGGCAAGGGAAAGAGCTGATCATCGCCGGCTGCTTAGCTCAGCACTTCCAAGAAGAATTGCTCGAATCCCTTCCAGAAGCCAAAGCCATTGTTGGCACAGGCGACTATCAACACATCGTGGAAGTGCTCCAAAGGGTGGAGGCCGGTGAACGGGTGAACCAAATCACCTCAGAGCCCACTTTCGTTGCAGACGAAAATCTGCCTAGATATCGCACGAGCGGTGAATCCGTTGCCTATCTCAAAGTTGCAGAAGGATGTGACTACAGATGTGCCTTCTGCATTATCCCAAAACTTCGCGGCAAGCAACGCAGCCGCAGCATCGAATCGATTGTTGCCGAAGCGCATCAACTTGCTGCAGAAGGAGTGAAGGAACTGGTCCTGATCAGCCAAATCACGACCAATTACGGACTCGACCTCTACGGACGCCCACGGCTGGGGGAGCTACTTCGAGCCCTGGGAGAAGTTGATATTCCCTGGATTCGGGTGCATTACGCCTATCCAACAGGCCTGACAGCCAATGTTTTAGCTGCTTATCGAGAGGTCCCCAACGTTCTGCCTTACTTGGATCTGCCTCTGCAACACAGCCATCCGGAAGTGCTGAAAGCCATGAACCGACCCTGGCAAAAGGATGTAAATGACAAGCTGCTCGATCAAATCCGTGAACAACTCCCCGAAGCTGTGCTGCGAACAACGTTGATCGTGGGCTTCCCTGGAGAAACAGAAAGCCAATTCGAGCATCTTGCCAATTTTGTTGAGCGGCAGCGTTTCGACCATCTCGGGGTCTTTACCTTCTCTGCAGAAGAAGACACCCCCGCAGCAACGATGCCCAATCCTGTGGCCTCACATTTGGCAGAGGCTCGCAAAGACCATCTGATGGCCATGCAGCAACCGATTGCAGAAGCTCGTAATCGAAGCTGTATTGGCAAGACCATGGATGTACTGATCGAGCAGCACCATCC
>CATBLW010000018.1 GCA_949486985.1 Prochlorococcus marinus str. MIT 9215 | reverse complement strand
TTGGCATCTATTTAGATGGGGGATGAGAGCAGTGAACCATCACTGGCGAGCTCCAGGCTTGGGGCGAGTTCCAGCTCAAGGGCGATGAGCTCATCACGATGTGCTCGCAGCCGTAGGTTGCTTCCCTGAGTATTGGAGTCGCTGAGCAAGCGAAGCTCAAGCGTTTCCATGCGATTGGCTCGACGGCTGTAGATCACACCTGCGAGGGGGCCCAGGCTGGCTAGCAGCAAAGGCCACCAGCCAAGTTGGGAAAAAATCTGGCGCCACACCAAGCCCAGACAGCTGGCTCCAATACCCGCAAGTATGGAAAGCAAAATGGCAAGGGTTTTGCTGGAGGCGACGCTGCCTCGAAAGCGAAGCAATTGCTGGTCTGCATCGCCTCCATCACGCGTCCATCCACGCTCTTCCAGCCAGAGGCTCATTCCATTGAGTACTTCCAATGGCGGTCGTGGCGAGTGAACGTCAACAACTGTGGTGCGGTCTTTACTGGCCGCTCGAATAAAGAAAAACAGCCCGATGGCAAGCAGCAATGTGAGCAGCAGGGTCGAGGAAAAGGCTGATGTCATTGCAACGAGCACCCATGGGTGTGCCCACTTGTTCTAGGGCGTTGTCAGGCCGTGACTACTTAACCAACGTTGCCAATGTTCGATCAGCCGATTCGCATCAGTTCTTGCTTGCGGAAGTAAGCGAAGCATGCGACGCGGGCGGCCGCGGCTTGGACAACGCTTGCTGTAGCTCGTAATCGAACCTTGTTGTTCCAGAAAATCGAGAGCGTGCTGCAGAACAGTTTCTGAAAGGCGAAGTTGGGGCTGTTCAAGCTGCAATTGTTGGAGCAGGCCGGTTGGATAGTTATCTTCTTGGCGTAGGCATGCGAGGACCCAGCAGACAGCAAGTTCTAGGTCTAGAAATTGTGGTGGTGGCTGGAAAAAATATCTTTCGATATCGGCCAGGCAGGTGCTTGATGATTTTTGTGTTGAGAGCACAGCGGCCGAGAGGCTTTACCAGCTCTAGCTCAGATGGCTGACACTTTTCAACTGAAACACCCGATCAGTTGAAACATCCGATCAGTTGAAAGCCCTGGTCAGCTGAAACGAACGAGCGGATGCTCTCTTGCCGGTCCACCTTGCCGATCCACAGTGGTGTGCATCTTGCTGGCCTCGTGCCGTTTCGCCTCATGGCCGAATTCTCTGCTACTCCTGCCAGTTTTGCCGTCTTTGACGGGGATCTCGATGCAGATTGGGCTGAACGCTATGGGAAGGCTTCAGCTCTCGCTGTTGACACCGAAGCCATGGGGCTCATTCATGGTCGCGATCGTCTCTGCTTGGTGCAGCTTTGCGACTCTGCTGATCATGTGGCCTGCGTCAGAATTGGGTTGGGCCAGACAAAGGCGCCTCGCTTGCAAGCCTTGATGGAGTCAGCCTCGATTGAGAAAGTGTTCCACTTCGCTCGCTTTGATGTTGCGGCCTTGGCCAGTGGCTTGGGGATTGCTGTGGCGCCGATTTTTTGCACGAAGGTGGCCAGTCGTTTGGCTCGTACCTACACACCCAGGCATGGGCTCAAGGATTTGGTGGTAGAGCTTGTCGGGGTTGAACTTGATAAGCAGGCTCAGAGCAGTGATTGGGGCAGGGTGGAGGAACTCAGCGAAGCTCAGTTGGTTTATGCCGCCAACGATGCTCGCTATCTGCTCGCGGCCCGGGAAAAGCTGGAGACCATGCTGAAAAGAGAGCAACGCTGGCAGTTAGCTCAGCGTTGCTTTGGTTGTATTCCCGTGATGGCGGAGCTTGATCGGATGCGGTTCACGCACACCTTTGAGCATTGATTGTTGGTAGAGAATCGATTATTGGCAGGTCTGAAGAGAGGCTTGGCTCAGTCTTCGACCATGAAATTCTCATCACTCGCCACGGCTTCCAGGAGTTGATCAAGTTGCGTGCCAGGAGATCCTTCTCCTTTTTGAGGTCTTGAACGAGCTGCTTCCAGGAGGCCTTGGGCAATGCTCTTTTGAGCGTCTAGGCCTTTGGCATTGGCTTGGCTTGCTGCGAGCTCAACCTTTCTCCGAGCAGAGGAGAGGCTGATGCTGAGGCAGCTGGCCAGTTCGGCGCAGATTTTCACGAAGTCATGGTCCTGGATGGTCGCCATGGCTGGATTGCTTATTGCTGCAGGGGTTCAGTATCCGACATCGGAGGCCTGCCCTTGTTATCGAGCCTGATGTTTGAGGAGCCGTTGCGATACGAGAGCGGCAAGCTCAGCGCTGCCGCCAGATGCACCCATTCGCTTGATTCCTTGCAGGCCTAATTGCCGGCGAAGCGGTTCGTCGCGCAGGAGAAGTTGCAGCCTTTCTGCAAGTGCTTGTTGACTTCCACATGGCAGGACGGCTCCTCCAAGGAGGCGGCTTTGACGTCTTGCAAAACCACGTTTGAATTGCGGGCCTGCTCCAGGTAGGGACAAGGCAGGGATGCCAAGGCCTACGAGTTGTTCCGTTGCGGTGCCGGCTGTCGCAACCCCGACCTCGGCCCACGGTGCCCAGCGGTTGAATTGGCCAGGTCCGAGCAGGACGAGTTGAGCTCCTTTGACCCAACATGAATGGGCTCCAATGGAATCCACAGGCGGCAGGGATGGCCTGTAGCCCTCAGCCTTCAGCAAGGCTTGAAGGTGGTCAAGACTCGGCTGCGACCCCAGGGCCACGAGGATCGCCAGGGGTAAATGGCTATTGATTCGATCCAAGGCTTGCAGCAGTCGCTGGAAATTCATCCCGGCTTCGGGCATGCGACTGCCGCAGAGCAAGAGCAGTCGACGGCATCGTTTGAGTGCTTCGGGTAAAGCCTCGTTCTTGATCCCGTCCATCATTGGGTTGCCAGGTGCGAGGGCTGCGACCCCATGGCCTCGCAGTCCTCGTGCGGTGAGCTGGTCTCGCATCGCCACCAGCTTGCAGCGATTCGATCGCATCAAGCTCCATTCCCAGGGATCCCATTCACTGCCTTTGAGGCGGTGGTAGTGGTCGCTGAATGCTTGGCCAGGCCCACTCTTCCAGGTGTAATCACTCTTTGGTGTGCCTATGAATCCATAGACAGCACCACTACTCCAGGCCATCAGCAATGGCAGCAGATCGCCAACCGCTAAAACTGCTTGACCTTGTTTGGCGGCTCGGCATACACAGCGCCACTGGCGCCAGCTGAGCAGAGTGAGCCCGGCTGCAAGATCAGCAATCAGGCCTCGCAGGCTTTGATTGCTAAAGCCTCCACTCGGTAACGGTGCAATCGGCCCCACACGTTGCAGCCAGCCAGCATTCAAGGCCTGACCAAAAGCCTTGCCTTCTCCAACAAGAGGCAGAACCTCCAAGAGAAGATGCGGATAGCGTTGGTGGAGCGCCTCCAGCACCCTTAGAGCAATTAGGTCTTCGCCATGGCCATTGCAGACCACGAGTAGAGAGGCGTCAGAGTGGCTGATACGATCCGCAGCAGGGAGTTCATTCTCCTGGGCGGCGGCATGGCCAAGTGGTAAGGCAGAGGATTGCAAATCCTTTATCCCCAGTTCGAATCTGGGTGCCGCCTTT
>CATBLW010000017.1 GCA_949486985.1 Prochlorococcus marinus str. MIT 9215 | reverse complement strand
CTCTCCCTCGAGGAAAAGCCCCTCAGGGCCAACTCGACAGCCAGCTTGACTTGAGCCTCCCATGATGGAGTCGTTGAGACTTCTCCAACCAGAAAAGTCTCTCAAGCGACTTTGAACTGAAGCTTCAGGTGGCGGGATGTCGATGCTCATCTCTGTTGAAGCCATAGCCCTTCATTTCTAGACCGCCATTTATTTCTAAACAGCCGTTTATTTCTAGGCAGCCGTCGGCCTGGCTGTGAACGGCGAAAAATGCTGATTAAACGACGTCTATCCCATGCTCACAAAAAAGGCTTTCTCGAAGAGGAAGCCTTTCGCTCATCGATGAAATGCACTGAATGCACTTGGATCTGATGTAGCCGAATCACTTGGCTACAAGGACTTGCACCGCTCGAACAGGAACGGGGCTCTAGGGACTAACGCAGCTGGCATGCTCGGCTGATGCATGGCCGTTGATCTGTTTCTCCATTGTTTTGATGGCAGCCCTCACACTGGCAATCTCGGTTTCAAGATCATCACGGCGATAGCGAAGCATCTCAAGCCTCCACCTTTGGCGCTGGAGACACCTCTGATGATGATCGGCACTTCCTGAACAGCTGGACGAATAGGCCAAACGCCCAACCCTTGACTGCTTCATAATACTAGGGTATTATTGCACTTGCAGCAACTAAGGCGTCGCTGCAAGGGAAGGGAGGGCGAAAGCAGTCGCCTCCCTTTTCGCTAATCAACCGAGCGAGCGCTCAGGGCACGAGAGCGTGCGTATTTACGCAGAAATGAACATTGCCCATAATGCTGCAAACATATTGATTCCTGCTACACGCACCGAAAAGACGTTTCTAATAGCTTTGCGAATTTTGATCGGACTGAGGATCAACCGCGAAGACTACCTCTGTTGTCAAGCAAGGAAAAGCGACTGATTTGATAAGCCCTGATGAATAAATGATCAAAAAGAGCACGAAGCCACAAGACAAGCTTGGGCTAAGAATGGTGATTGCGAATCAAAAGCATAGTTCAGAAAAATAAATCCTGGAGTTATTTAAGCGAAAGGATTCAGGCATTCAGGCAATCAGGCGTTCAGGCAATGCACAACTCAATCCATAACCCTCTCGCGAGAAGGCTTGAGTAATCGCAAACTCGCAATCAAGAGAACAAACTTCCACACTGAGGCAAGGCATCCAATGACAGCCAAATCATGACAAAAAGATGAACCAATGTGCGGCATACTCATAATGCCATAACATATACACGTCTTACGCCAGAAAGCTCGTGATACCTCCACTCGAGTGGCACAAGTCAAGAGTCGAATGGGCCAAGGAGAAATTCAGCGTCAGCAATTATGGGGTCTTCTGGGTTGGCTTCGGGGAGGGGGTTCTGTTAGGTGCCGTAGGCGCAACGGCCGCCATGATTTCAATGAATATATTCTTCTAATTATTAGCCCATCTTCTTTCATCGGTTTCAATCACTCTAGAGAAAGAGGAAAAAACACCTCTGATAAATTCAAAAAGACACGTCTTCTGATCATCTGTGTGCAATTAATTTCTAATGCCGTTGATCAGCGACATCAATCAAAAAAGATAGCCGTTAATAAATGAATGCAAGCAGCTAATATTGATCAAGCATAAAAAGGCATGGGTTTAGAAGCCCCCCATGAAATTGAAGAACAAGTTGCCAAGCAAAAGATCTCTTCAGCGGGCTTTCTCGAAAAAAAAACGCTTCAGGCTCTTTTTAACTCTTCACGGCTCTTTGTTGCCTGTTGCAATCAGACAACTGAATATCTCAAAAGTTAAAGGCCTGCAGCTGCAGCCTCATCCGCCAATACCAGGATCGGTGTGCGTGGTTGCACCAGTTTGGCCGGCGTGCGTTCTGGCGATTCGCCAGGATCCATCAGGCGCTGCAATGCCAACTGCTTGCCGGCACCACTGACCAGAAAAATTACCTGGCGCGCTGCACTGAGCACCGGAGCTGTCAACGTGATTCTTTCCATTCCCTTGCCTCGCCCAACGGTGGCCCAACAATCGTTGACAGCGACAGCATCCGTTCCTGGGAACAAAGAGGCCGTATGACCATCGTCTCCAAGGCCTAACACCATCAAATCAAACACTGGTGGATCTCCCACACAAGCTTTTTCGACAAGGGCCGCAAAGGCTTTGGCACTCTCTTCTGCACTGGGTAGCTCAACCGTTGGCACAGGATGGAAAGCCGCTTGATGCCCAGGTCCAGGGGCAAGCAGGGTTTTGCTGATCATGAGGGCATTGCTGGCCTCATCTTTGGCATCCACCCAACGCTCATCACCGAGGAACACATCAACGCGATCCCATGGCAAATGCTCCTGTCCGAGCAGGCCATAGGCCACTGCAGGTGTCGAACCTCCCGAAAGCGCTATCTGAGCACGATCCCTTTGATCAAGAGCGAGGTCAATATGCGAAGCCATGGTCTGAGAAGCACGGCGAGCAAGATCCTGAGAATCGCTCGCCTTCACCAACCGATAGCTCGTCATCAGGGCAACCTCATTCAAGCCACTCTGTATGGAAGCTACCTTCTTTATCAACACGCTGATAAGTATGTGAACCGAAGCAATCACGCATCGCCTGCACGAGATTCTGTGGCAAGCGAGCGGTGCGGTAGCTGTTGATGTAGTCAAGAGTGCTACTCAGGCAGGGCACGGGAATACCTGATTCAGCGGCGCCAGCAACCACCTTGGCCAAGCCGGGAAGACGACGGTTCACCTGTTCAGCAAACCATGGATCAATCAACAGGTTGGCAAGCTGAGGATCAGCATTAAACGCATCCTGAATACGCTTCAAAAGACGGGCACGAATAATGCAACCGCCTTTCCAAATTTGTGCAATGGAAGGCATATGCAAGTTGTAGTTGTATTCACCAGAAGCAATCCTTAGCAGCTCCATGCCCTGGGCATAACTCGCGATGCAGGCCAGCACAACAGCATCCATCAACGGAGCCATGCCATCAGCTGGCGTCCCCATATCGAAGGCCTGAACAGAAGGGCCTCTAAGAATCTGCTCAGCAGCAACTCGCTGCTCCTTCATCGAGCTCATCACACGACCATTGAGGGAGGCATAAATAGTCGGAACGGAGGCGCCCAATTCCAAAGCACTAATCACTGTCCACAAACCAGTTCCTTTCTGGCCGGCCTTATCCATAATCTTCTCAACGAGATCACTTCTATCTTCAGGATCTTTCGTGCGCAAACAGACTTCAGTGATCTCAACGAGATAAGAAGAAAGCTCCTCAGTGCTATTCCAATGGGCCAAGACATCGGCCATCTGGGAGCCATCCATGCCACCAACACGCTTCATCAGGTCATAAGCCTCGGCAAGGATTTGCTCGATGCCGTACTCAATACCGTTATGGACGGTTTTGACAAAATGACCAGAACCGCCAGGACCGATGTAGGTCACACAAGGACCATCTTCAACCTGTGCTGCCATCTTGCGCACAAGGCTCTCGATGGCGTCATAGGAAGCCTTTGTTCCTCCAGGCATCATGCTCGGACCTTCAAGGGCTCCCTTGGCGCCACCTGAAACACCCATGCCGATATAGCCAAAGCTCTTGCTTTCCAGTTCAGCGACGCGACGCTCTGTATCGCGGAATTCGGAGTTTCCACCATCAATTAATAAATCGCCCTCTTGCAGATAAGGAGAGATTTTTTCGATCACTGCATCGGTAGCCGCCCCGGCCTTGACCATCATCAGAATCCGGCGTGGACGTTCAAGCTTGTCGACAAATTCCTGAAGGTCCTTGGCACCCTGTATATCTTTGCCTGCTCCACGACCTTTGAGAAAATCCTCAGTTTTGGAGTAAGTACGGTTGTAAACGACGCTTGAAAAACCATTGCGCTCAGCATTGAGCACAAGGTTTTCACCCATCACCCCAAGACCGATCAAACCAAAATGAGCCTTGGACATTGCCAGGGAATTTATCTACTGGCGACAGTGTGACCAAGACGATCAGGATCCGCTTCGATTTTGAGGGCTATGTCAGGGTTGAGCCATCCTGCTTGGCCAAAACTGTCGAGAAACAGCTTCAGCCAAAAGATAAATAGACAGTGAAAAGACAGTGAAAAAAGATTCCAGCCGCGAAATCAAATCACTGTTCCATCAGAAATCGAAGCATTTTTAACCACTACAACGATTCCATTGCGAATGTAAAAACCCTCATCGGCTCGATCCGCTTCCTCGACTCGATCTTTATTGACGATCGTGACGTTGGAACCGATACGCGTGTTCTTGTCAAGAATTGCACCCTTGACAGTGGTGCCACGGCCAACACCAAGGGGGATGCCTCCACCTTTCTTAAGGACCGAACGTTCTTCTGAAGACTCAAAGAAATCAGCACCCATGATCAATGAGTCCTGTAGCACTACGTCCGTCTCTACGCGGCTTCGAACACCGAGTACGCAATGGTGAATACTGCAAGATTTGAGAATCGATCCTTCTCCAATAATTGAATTGGTTATCTGAGAATCAACAAGCTTTGTCGGAGGCAAATAACGTGGTCTTGTGTAGATGGGGAACTTCTCGTCATAAAAGCTAAATGGAGGATCGGGCTGCTGAGTAAGCGCAAGGTTGGCTTCATAAAATGCCCCGATCGTTCCAATGTCTTCCCAGTAATCATCAAAGACATAACTCTTGAGGCGATCACCGCGAGCCAAGGCTTCTGGGATAACTTCCTTACCAAAATCCTTATGGTCGGGATTCTTATGTAGGAGGTCAAACAAAGTCGCACGACTAAAAACATAGATCCCCATCGAGGCCAAATAGGGCTTCTCCTTTGCTGACTCTGGCGACAAGCCAAAGCGGGAAGTATCAACAGCCATTTCCTTCAAGGAATCACCCTTGGGTTTCTCGCGAAACTCTTGAATATTGCCTTCGCCATCAGTACGCATCAAGCCAAAGGCTTCTGCCTGCTCAGCATCAACGGGTAGAGCCGCAACTGTTAGATCAGCCCCACTTTTTCTATGATGCTCAACAAACAAGCTGTAATCCATACGGTAGAGCTGATCCCCAGAAAGAATCAAGTATTCATCAACATCCCATTCGTGGAATAACCATTTATATTTACGAACAGCATCTGCAGTGCCTTCAAACCAAGATGGGCTTTCAGGGGTTTGCTGAGCGGCAAGAACCTCTACAAATCCGCCACCAAAAGCTGCACTTAAATTGTAACTTTGGCTCAGGTGTCGATTAAGAGAAGCACTATTGAACTGAGTCAACACGTACATCTTATTGATGCTCGAATTGATGCAGTTACTGATGGGGATATCAATCAGCCGATATTTACCAGCGAGAGGCACGGCCGGCTTAGCCCGCATCTTGGTAAGGGGATAAAGGCGGGTTCCTGCCCCTCCCCCAAGAATGATGGCCAAAACACGCTTCATTCCGGCTCCGCAGATCGTCTTTGCGGTGCAAACCTACTGGACGGTGGCCCCCCTGAGCTCCTAGCTGTCAAAAGATCAGACAAGACTGCTACGCATCAAAGAAGCAGCTCAACAGGCAACGATTCCCAAGAACGCTGCGGCAGTTCAGCCATCCTCCTGAGCGATCTCAAGCGCAAATAGCCCTTCTACCAACCGCAAAGCCTTTTGACGCTCTTGGCGCCCCTGCGGAGACCTCAGCTGGGTCACAGGAGTGTGCAGGATCTTATTAATAATTCCCTTGCTCAGCGCCTCCACCACTTTGCGCTCACGAGCAGAGAAATCTGGTCCCATGCGACTAAGGGCTTTTTGCAGTTCCTCAACGCGTATGGATTCAAGAGAGGCCCGCAAGCGATTGATCGTTGGCACGGCTTCAAGGCTGTCCCACCATTCAAGGAACAAACGCTCCTCCTGCTTCAACAACACCTCAGCTTCAAGAGCTACCTGCTGGCGAGCCTCCTGATTTCGCGACACCACCTCCTGAAGGTCGTCAACGTCATGGGACTCCACACCTGAGACACCCTCCACATCAGCTGAAATGTTGCGTGGGACGCCAATGTCAATCAGCCGAAGTGAATGGCAACGCTCAAGCTGATTCAGCAAAGCTGCATCAACAATCGGTTCCTCGGCTGCGGTGCTTGTAAACACCAAAGAAGAATGGCTGAGGCAATGATTGAGGTCTTCAAGCGGTCGACAGTCCACGGGAAGGTTGGGGAAGTCAGCCGCCAAAGACTCAGCGCGCTTGCTTGTGCGATTGAGCAGCATGACCCCTGAACAGCCCTTCGCTTGCAGGTGCTGAAGCAAAAGTCTGCTCATGCGACCAGCACCAACAACAGCCACCTTTTCTGATTCGAGGCTGACTAACTGATCTTCACCCCTTGATTGACCAAGTTTGAGTTGAGCAAGCTCAACAGCGGCAGAGCTAATCGAAACGGCTCCAGTACCGAGATTTGTTTCACTGCGAACCTTTTTCCCCGTACTCACGGCCTGAGTCAGCAGACGGTTGAGTATTGGCCCCATGGACTTGTGATCCTGGCCCAATCGCACCATCTTTTTGACTTGCGAAAGGATCTGCCCCTCGCCCAAAACCAAGCTGTCAAGTCCAGCCGCAACCCGCATCAAATGGGCAACAGCCTGATCGTGGTGGTAGTCGAAAAGATGAGGAGATAGTTCAGACTTAGCCAGTCCGGAATGAACGCTTAGGAAATCTTTTACAGCTGCAATGCCTAGCTGTTGATTGCGCAGAAGCATATAAATTTCAAGACGATTACAAGTGCTCAAAATTGAGACTTCAAGCACTTGGTCGTGACCCTTCAATGATTGCAGGGAACTTTCCATGCTCTGCTCAGGGATGCTGAGCTTTTCCCGGATTTCAACCGGCGCCGTGCGATGACTTAGGCCGACGACGGCAATGTGCATGGATAAATCCCCTGAAATCTTGACTTGATGCGCTTAGTTCAGAGCAATGCTCTGGGCACCATCCTTGATGTGAACGGTGTTGGTAAAACGAGCTGTGTTGTCCAGGGTGCTGATCAACAAGCTGCTTGTGCGGGTGCAATCCTTCTCGAATTTAACGCCATTGAACAAGAGACCCTCCGTGATACCACTGCCAGCGAAGACGACATTCTCACCAGAAGCCAACTCGTTCGCTTCATAGATCTTGTCGATATCTGTGATACCCATCTCATTAAGGCGAGCGATGTTGCCTTCTTTGGTGTAATCAGCCCACTCACTTGTTTGAGCGATGGCGGGGTCATAAACCAACTGACCTTGAAAATGTCCGCCTAAGGCGCGCATGGCGGCCGCAGAAATCACACCCTCAGGAGCCGCACCGATACCCATCAAGCAGTGGGTACCTGTACCAGCGAAACCACAAGCAATAGCTGCTTGCACATCGCCATCAGAGATGGGCTGGACACGAGCACCCGTTGCGCGGATCTCATTAATAAGTTCTTTATGGCGAGCGCGATCCATCACAACGATGGTGAGCTCATTAGCGGCGAGCCCCAAACATTCGCCGAGAATTTTGATGTTTTCGGTGGCAGATTTGCGGATATCAACCTTGCCTTTGGCTGCAGGTGGTGCCGCCAACTTTTTCATGTAAAAGTCAGG
>CATBLW010000016.1 GCA_949486985.1 Prochlorococcus marinus str. MIT 9215 | reverse complement strand
TCAGCAGGCGGCTGTTTTGGTTCACCCTCCCGGAGCCCCCTATGCCGAGGTGTTTTTGCCAGCGCTGGCCAAAGCTCTACCCAACAACACCACAGCACTGCAAGTTGTCGTCGGTCACGTCAACCCCAGCCGCGTCGCCCTGCTCAAACAGCTCGCTGTTCTTTATCCCCAACTGGAGTTAATCAGCTCCAATCCAGGAGCCAAATTACTCACAGAGATCTGGACACAACGGAAACCAACGGCTCCAGGTGACCAGGCAGACACGCCCCCCTCCATACCTGACTTACCAACACTCCGAATCATTCGACAAGACGAGGTTCTGAATCTGAGCCACAACTATCAACTGCGGCTGATGCCCGCCCCGACAGCACGATGGCCAGGGGGCTTACTGGCATTCGAAGAGAACATCGGCCTGCTGATGAGCGACAAGCTTTTCGCTGCCCATCTCTGCACTGCTCATTGGGCTGAAGCCAACCGCAGCAGCACCGAGGAAGAGCGCCGTCATTTCTACGACAGCCTGATGGCATCGATGAGCAATCAGGTGAATAGCCTCATCGACAAACTCGAAGAGCTTGACATTCGCACGATTGCACCAGGCCACGGCCCAGCGATCGAAGCCAGTTGGCGCAGCCTCCTAAGCGACTACCGACGTTGGAGTGAAGGTCAGGACAACGCGGTCATCAACGTGTTGCTGCTTTTCGCGAGTGCCTACGGCAACACAGCCGCCATCGCCGATGCCCTTGCACAAGGCGTGAGTCGGACTGGCGTACGGGTCCAAAGCATCAACTGCGAATTCACGCCAGCCGATGAGCTACTGCAAGCGATCCAACAAGCTGATGCCTACCTAATCGGCTCCCCCACCCTGGGAGGCCATGCACCAACTCCCATCGTGTCGACCCTCGGCACACTGCTTGCAGAGGGAGACCGCAACAAACCGGTAGGCGTGTTTGGCAGTTATGGCTGGAGCGGCGAAGCACTCGATCTACTGGAAAGCAAACTGCGAGACGGCGGCTTTCAATTTGGCTTTGAGCCGATCAAAGTGAAATTCAGCCCCGATGCTGCCATGGTCAAAACGCTTGAAGAAACAGGCACTCACTTTGGTCGCAGCCTGCTGAAAGAACAGCGCCGCCAGCAACGACGTACAGCCGGTGGAATGAGTGCAAGCCGCAGCGATCCAGCCGTATTGGCACTGGGGCGCGTGGTCGGCGCCCTCTGCGTGCTCACAGCCTGCAAAGGAGAAGGCGATGAAAGCATTAGCAGCGCCATGGTGGCCAGCTGGGTGAGCCAGGCAAGCTTTACGCCACCAGGCTTCACCGTTGCAATCGCCAAGGACAGAGCCGTCGAATCCCTTCTGCAGCGTGATGACCGCTTCGCGCTCAATGTGCTGGCAGCGGGTCGCCAAAACAAAATAATGAAGCAGTTTCTACAACCGTTTCCACCCGGTGCCAACCGTTTTGCAGGGTTCGAGGTCGACACGAGTCCTGCAGGCCAACCGATCCTTCCCGAAGCCCTTGCCTGGCTTGAGGCCACGGTGAAACTGCGCATGGAATGCGGTGATCACTGGCTCATCTATGCAGAAGTAAGCCACGGAGCCGTCCTCGACGAATCAGGCAAAACTGCCGTGCATCATCGCCGCACTGGAGCCAGTTACTAAGCCCAAAGATGACGGAGGTGCTGAGCCATACAGCATCATCCAAAAGGATCATATTGAGGGATGGCAACGAAAAGTGAGCTATAGCTATAAGAACGTCACCCGCATGACAGCGACCCCTTAAAAGAGAAAAAAGAACGGCACAACGAGAAGGGTGAGCCAAGCAGAGTTAGCCAAGCAGACCAGGCCGAGCAGATCAGGCCGAGCCCATCAAACCCAGCGCTCCGGCTTGCTCGACACCAGTCACCGCAGAAACAAAAAAGATCAGGAGACGTTGCCTATCTCTAAAAAATGTATCGCCAACAACCCTGTCAATCGTGGTTGTCAGGCGCCAGAGAAGAGGCCAATGCTCACCGCCGAAAAGAGCAGCACTGCCAACAACACTGAAGAGCTCAAGCCCCTAAACAAGCCAAGAACATCAACAACAGCCACCCGCAGAATACAAAACGG
>CATBLW010000015.1 GCA_949486985.1 Prochlorococcus marinus str. MIT 9215 | reverse complement strand
GTTGTTAATTCAGCCTGATTGAGATCTGACGTCGATTCGAGATGGTTGATCAGACGTTGTTCATGATTGCCGCGCAACCAGGTCGCGCGGCCTTGATCGACCAGCTCCCAGACCGTGGACATGCTGGCCTCAATTCCCGCTCCACGATTGATGAGATCACCGCAAAAAACCAGGTGATCGTTGTTTGGCAGAACGGCCAGGAGCTTCAACAAAGACTGATAACAGCCATGAACATCCCCAATCACCCAGTGATGCGGCTTCGTTCTGTTAATCCTTTGTTGATGCGTCACATCAAAATTTTGGCGACCCTGTAGCCATATGTCATGGCCCCTGCGTAGCTTGATTGAGGGTTGAGGTCGTTGGTGTGGATCCACGCACGTTATCGGTGCCGAAGCGAGTGCAATTGCTTGTTAGCGCCCTTGATGGTGCAGAACGTACCAATGAAGCTTTGGCGAGTTGTACAGATGGGGAGGCGATGTTGGATGTGCTTTTGGGTGCTTCTGCGCAGCTACGCCTTGGTCTTACTCGTGCTGAATTGATGAAGACGCCACCGATCCGTGATTGGATCTGGTGGAAGGATCAGGAAGCTCTGCTCACCATTGGTGAAGCCAAGCCTCGCTACAAGCAAGACGGTACTGATGCCAACAAATCTGATTCGTCAGAAAGGCGCCGTTTTCTGGGTTTGTTCTAAGCGCTTTCGTTGGCTGGATTGTCTGCTGAATTGCCAACAAGAGGATCTGGACTGCTTCCCGTTGGGGCTTCGAACACCTGTTGCAAGACACATTCCATTCTCAACTTCAAAAACAGGCTGAAGTCTTGATTGGTTGAGACCAGGGCTGTTGCTGCTGATGCTCCTGTTGGCAGAGGAAACAGGAAACTTTGAAAGGCGGCTTATTTCACTGGCGACGAGGAAGTCGTGGGTGCTCGCTCATCCGTGCTGGCTTCCAAACAGGCGATCTCGGCGCGGATTTTGAATCAGCTGCTTCATCTCTCTTACTGCTGCTTGCAGTCCCACGGCAAGGGCTCTCGCCACAATCGTGTGCCCAATGTTGAGTTCTTCCATCCCTTCGATGGCTGCAACGGGTTCAACGTTTTGGTAGGTAAGGCCATGGCCAGCATTGACCCGTAAACCCAGGCTGCGTGCCCTGGCGGATGCATCCTTGAGTCTTGCTAGTTCAAAAGGCTGCTCGCTCCAAGAGGCTTCGGCATAGGTTCCGGTATGCAGTTCCACCCAGCTGGCGGTAATGGCACGCGAGGCCTCTAGTTGGTCCGGCACGGGATCGATAAACAAGCTCACCGGAATCGATGCCGACTGCAATTGTTCAACCATTTGCTTAAGGCCTTGCTGCTGTCCTGCCACATCAAGGCCGCCTTCGGTGGTGACTTCGTTGCGTTGCTCTGGCACCAGGGTGACCATGTCAGGCCGAATGGATAAGGCGATGGCAACCATTTCTGCTGTGGCGGCCATTTCAAGGTTGAGACGGCTGCGCACTGTGGCGCGTAGCAGTTCCACATCTCGATCTTGAATGTGGCGACGGTCTTCCCTCAAATGCACAGTGATGCCATCAGCACCACCTAGCTCGACCAGTAGTGCCATGGTGACCGGGTCTGGTTCCACGGTTTGGCGCGCCTGACGCACATTGGCAATGTGGTCGATGTTGACGCCGAGGCTTGCCATGACGCGATTCAATTCCAGCTGATCTTATGAAGGCTTTCCTACTGAGATCACTCGCTTCAACTTTTAGCCGCCGGATCAACTGCCCAACAGGTGCCAGAGAGTGGCCCTCTTGAACCTATAAGTTCAAACGAAGATTGAATCCGACTCTGAAAGGTGGCCTCGGCCCTAGCGACTCGCGAAACAGCCTTGAGCATTGGGATTGACCCGTTCTTGGCACCACTCGCCATGGTGATGACTCAAGACGTTGTCTTGGGCAATTATTTCCGTGAGCGGATTGTCCTGGGACAGGACAATTTGCCTATGGAGGGCCCCGTCTTGCTTGCTCCTACCCATCGGGCACGTTGGGATGCTCTGATGCTGCCGATGGCTGCGGGACGAAGGGTCACTGGTCGTGACTGCCGTTTCATGGTCACGGTTGATGAGATGAAGGGGTTACAGGGCTGGTTCCTGCATCGTTTGGGTTGTTTCCCTGTTGATCAAACCAAGCCTTCGCTCACGACATTGCGTTATGCCATTGATTTGATGGCCGATGGTCAGCAATTGGTTGTTTTCCCAGAGGGAAGAATCATGCGTAGCGATGAATCGATCGATCTACAGCAGGGCCTACCTCGTTTGGTTCAACTTGCTCAACGCCAGGGTGTTGATGTTCAAGTTGTTCCAGTTGGACTTGGGTACAGCGAGGTAAGGCCAAAACTCTTTGGGCGGGCAGCAATTTGCTTCGCCAAGCCGATCAAGGTTGTGGGAACTGGTCGGCAGGCAGCCAAAAACTTCAACATTGAGCTCTTTGATCGCATGCATGCAGCTGAACAAGCTGCCCTCGATGCAGTTGGTCGTAATGGTTAAGCCCCTTAAAGTTCCGCACATCTAATCCAATTTTGTTCATGCGTTATCGCCTTTCTCTTGCGGTTAGTGCTCTTTTCGCTTCCCTGGCAATTTCAACTGGTTCTGCATTCGCTCAGAGCTCCTCAGAAAAAGCACTGGCCTCAAGTGGAGCAGGTTTTAATACTGCATCTGTTCAGGCTCTGTTGAATAGCGGCGACGCTGCTGTGGCCGCCGGCAATCTCTCAGAAGCTCGTGAGGACTACGACAATGCCCGCGATGCTTCAAAGCAACTGCTTGCTTTCTATCGCGATTTGAGCGGTGCTTTCCGCGGTCTAGATGCTCGTATCCCTCGGGAAATGGATCTCAAGGGACGCCAAGCTCTTTTGATGCTGGCCCAGGCTGATTTGCGCCTTGCGGCTCTTTTCCGCCAACAGAATCAGCCTGAAGTTGCTGTCCCTGTATTGGTTGAAGTCGTCAGGTTGATGACACCTTCGAAGCCAGAGGGGCAGAAGGCTTATCAAAGCTTGTTGGAGCTTGGATTTGTTGAAACTCCTTATGCAGGAGCAAAAGCACCGGCTCCCAACTGAAGCCGTTTGTTGAGTTCATCTGTCAGCATCATGTTCAGGTCGCCAGGTTCTTCTTCATGGTTCAGTTCGACTCCGTGAAGGAGGCCATCCGGCAAGCGCTTCCAGATGCTGAGGTCTCTGTTGAGGACCTCACTGGTGGTGGTGATCATCTACAAGTGAATGTGGTCTCTTCTCAATTCGCAGGTCTCTCAAGGGTCCGCCAGCATCAGCTGGTTTATGGGGCTCTGAAGGATCAGTTAGCAACTGAGGCGATACATGCGTTGGCCTTGACCACGGCCACTCCCGAGTAAAACTCTTTTCCCTGCTTTCCCATGGATTCCAACACTCAGGCTCGTATTGAGGCTCTGGTGAAATCGAGCCCAATCATGGTGTTTATGAAAGGCACAAAGTTGATGCCTCAATGCGGCTTCTCTAACAATGTTGTTCAGATTCTCAATGCCCTTGGCATGAGATTTGAAACGTTCGATGTTCTTTCCGATATGGAGATTCGTCAGGGCATCAAGGATTTTTCAGATTGGCCCACTATTCCACAGGTCTATGTGAACGGAGAGTTTTACGGTGGGTCAGATATTTTGATTGAGATGTATAACTCAGGAGAATTAAAAGAGAAACTTGAGATCGCTGTTGCTAGCTAGTTTTCCCTGTCAGTGAATTCCTGAGAGCTGAAGGAAAAGCTTGAGATCGCCGTCGCAAGCTGAAAGCTGCAGCCTTTAAAATTTAAAATATATGCTTGACAATCGTTATTAGTCTTAATGCATATAGTTGTACATCAGTGAGTGGATTTCCCTTGCGGAGTAAGTAAGAATGCTGAAAATGAATGTTGAAAAATAATGTTAGAACAAGCCTGATTCTTTTGATTGGTGTTTGCTAAACGTAGCTTTTTATTGGTAAACCTGTTGGGTCTTCGCTGATCGATCTTTATTTGGAGAAATAGCAACTTACGAGAAGAACTCTTGATTCAGGGAGAGCTTGTTGCTTTGTTGAGCGCCTCCTTGGGCTGCGCTATTGGTTGCCTCCTGTCATTGGCATTAAGTTG
>CATBLW010000014.1 GCA_949486985.1 Prochlorococcus marinus str. MIT 9215 | reverse complement strand
TGGTATCCGGCCGTTTTCTTTCCGTCTTCCCAGCTACTTTCATCTGCCAAAAGAGAGTCACGCATTTCGTTGACCTCTGCTTCATTCAGCAGTTGATGGGTCAAGAGGTCCATGGAATCCGCCTCAGCACGTCCATCATGGGGGCGGCCAGCCCCATAAGCCAAGATGGTGACATTTGATACAGCGGCAGGTATGGAATGGATGGGTGGGTTCGCCTGCTCTCAATAGGGTGAGGGCAAGATTTTTAGTTATTGATTAGAAATGACTTTGAAGGGTCGCATTGCTCGTTCAGCTTTCGCTGCTGTCATTGCCCTTGGTTCAGGGCTTGCACAAGTTGGCGAAGCCAATGCCCGTGAGGTGAGGGTTTATTCAGGCCGTCACTACAACACTGATCGTCAGATCTATAAGAAATTTTCTCAAGACACAGGCATCAAGGTTCGTTTGATTGAGGCGACGGGAATCTCTCTCGTTGAAAGACTCAAGCGCGAGGGATCGAGTTCCAAGGCTGATGTGATCATCCTTGTTGATGCTGCACGTATTACTAACGCAGCAAAGGCAGGCCTCCTGCAGCCCTATCGCTCAGCCAAGCTTGATCGCGAAGTCCCAAGTATTTATAGAGATCCACAAGGACGTTGGTATGGCCTAACTCGCCGCTTAAGGGTGATTGCTGCCAATCCATCCTTGGTTGATGTCGACAGCATCCGCACCTATGCCGATCTGGCCAACCCCTCTCTTAAGGGCAAGGTTTGCCTGCGCAAGCGAAATAATGTCTACAACCAGTCATTGGTTGCCGATCAGCTTGTTTTACGCGGAGAAGCAGAAACCAGAAGTTGGTTGAAAGGAATGATCGAGAACGTTTCACAACCTTATTTCGGTGGTGATGTCTCCCTTGCACGAGCCGTTTCACAGGGTATCTGCGGCGTTGGCATCGTTAACCACTACTACGTTGCCCGTATGCGTGGTGGGGTTAGCGGCCCTAAGGACAAAGCGCTTGCCGATGAACTCGTAGTGATCACGCCTGATCCTGCGCATGTCAATGTCAGTGCGGGTGGGCTAGCGAAATATGCAGAGAACAAGAAGGAGGGGATTCAGTTGCTCGAATACCTCGCTTCACCTGATGGCAGCCAGGGTATGGCTGGCCCTACCTATGAACATCCACTTAAGGGATATGGCACCTCGTTAGAACTGAAAAAGTTCGGAACATTCCGCCCCGATGGCGTGACAATGGCTCAGCTTGGTGCCAATAACGCCAAAGCGATTCTGTTAATGGCTGAATCTGGCTGGAAATAGAAGCTTGATCAGCATGGCCGTTTGATCAGCATTGCTGTGGCTAAGCATTTGGCCACAGCCAGATAATCCGTCAACGGGGGAATTCTTGGCTTAGCTGCTGGATTCCCTTTGCCAAGAACATCTGCAGCCATCGCTGTGGTGGGCCTTGCCTTAGGGGCATTGATTGTTGGCGCGCACGTTTCTCCATCCAAGGGGTTCGTGGTCGTTGTTGTGCTGCTTTCTGTCTTGGTGCTTTTTGGGGCTCGGCGGCTCGGAGCCTCAACAGCTTTGGCCGCAGTGTTGATGTTGCTCTTGGCATCGCTTATGGCCTGGGCCTGTTGGTGGGGCCAGCCAAGGCCTGGGGCTTTGGATCCGGCTCATCAGTTGCCATTGGATTCTTCAATCGCTCCTGGATCGAAACGCCCCCAGCAGCCACAGCTCCTTGAAGGCACCGCGCTGAGGGATAGCAAACAATTCCAGGACAGTTGCCGTCTATTAGTGGCAACACAACGGTTAGACAGTCGACCGATTAAAGGCCGCACAGAAGTCCATTTACAGCCTTGCCGACAACCTCTAAAGCTGGGTTCGCGGATCCGTTTTTACGGTCAGTTGCGCGCTCCTGCCTTAGGCCCTCACCC
>CATBLW010000013.1 GCA_949486985.1 Prochlorococcus marinus str. MIT 9215 | reverse complement strand
TCACCATCAGCTTCATCACTTAAACCGGGCTCAATAAAAATCTTTTCGATTTGACAGTCATTGACCAACATTGAATATCGCCAAGAACGCAAACCAAATCCCAAATTCGACTTCTCAACCAGCATGCCCATCTGGCGGGTGAAGTCCCCATTTCCATCAGGAAGCATGAAAATATTCTTGGCTCCCAAGTGCTTGCCCCACTGGAACATCACAAAGGCATCATTAACAGACAAGCAGATGATCTGATCAACACCTTGCTTAACAAGGTCCTCGTACAACTCCTCATAGCGAGGGAAATGATTAGACGAGCAGGTTGGGGTGAACGCACCTGGCAGAGCAAATAGCACCACCTTGCGACCCTTGAAAATCTCGTCGGTGGTTCGATCCTGCCAGCGGAAGGGATTGCTGCCGGGCAATGATTCATCGCGCACCCTGGTTTTAAAGGTGACGCTTGGCAGTCTGTCGCTGAAAGACATTGAAAAAATCGGCTGACTTACGGTCACACGCCACGAACACACGGACAATCCGCTGAAGGCAAGGCGCTGGGAACCTGCTTACATGCTGGCCACGAGCCGACGAACAAGACTATGAGTATTTATACTTGAACTGTTGGTGTTTTTAGCTTCGAGAAAGGTTGAAGCAGCCTTCTTGCACCAACAAGACTCCCGTCTTCTGCTCCGATCAGTCCTCCACAATTCAAGGCAGGAGTGTCGGGTGAGAGACAAAAAAAATCCCTCGGCTGTTCCGGAGCCAAGGGATTGTCGTCTCAACAACAACTATGGTCGAAGAAGCCAGGCCACGAGTGACTGAAGTTCCGCATTGATGTAGCTAATGCAGCGAGGGGATGTGGGAAAGATTGCGGCCAGTCGCGCCATCCTTTCTAAATTCAGAGTGCCGCTCACAGAACAAGTCATGGCTAATGAATCAACTGTCAAGCCGGTGCCAGTTTCAGTCAGAAGTGCCTTAGGGCTATTCCTTATGGGAATGTCAATCCTGGGAGCTGGCATGCTTGTCATGTCAAACCTAAGCGGACAATCACCCTTGTAAGGGCTTTATCGAGTCGTAAGTAAGTAGTTAGAGGTGAAACGCACAGAAAAATAACAACAAAACCGGTCTCAAGACAATCAACGGGAGTTCACACGTGTGGCTCCAAAGCAATCGAGGAGGAAGGCATTATTAAATGCATTCTCCATCGATTGTTTTTTTGTCAACCGGGAAATTTTTCATATCTTCAGTCTTACAAAGCCTGTTCGGTTGTTCCAATTCATAGTTATCAGCACTAGAACACGCTCTTCAGCAGCGAAAGAACACAGGCTTCCCTAAGCATTTGACATTTTCAAAGCTTGGCGTGCTATGCATCGCAAAAGACATCATTGATTGTTCTGAATCAGCATCCGCTGACGATCTCAACAAACAACTGGACTTAAGGGTGATGCAAGAGCCAGTATTTCATTAACACCTTTAAGGCAATCAACTTGACACGCAAGGCTTACACCGTTCGCTATCGAGATGGTCAAAGCATGATGCATGAATTTTGTACTTATGCGAGTGACTCCTATGAAGCAAGGCTATTAGCGATGGAACTGGTCAACTACGTCCATGAGCACCCTCACTCAGTTGACTACATCCGTTGCGAAGACAACGTTCTTGTCAAGGTCTAGAGGCCTAAGGGCCGGGAATAAAAGCAGAACACCTGGAGAATCAGCCTGCTTTCGTTTGTGAAAGGAATAAGCACGGCTTTGAGCCACGCTGCAATTGGCATCACGCGGTCTGATCTCAATCACTCACCAGGAGCGGACAACGCGCCTGAGCGGCGTGGCCCGTTTGCCATGGTGAGCTGCTTTTATTTTGAAGCAAATCAAGCCAAAGCCCTCTCCCCGCTTAGCTTTCTTGCTTCTCAAATGTCTCTGACAGGAGATTTCAGAATTGAAGATCTATGGACAGCTTGGCTGAAAACACACCAAATCCATAGATGATCGATATGGCCTTGAAGAAAACAACAAGCATGCCCTCTTCTCCTCACCCGATCGAGCTTGGCATTGTGGTTGGCATGGCTCTGATGATGGCCTTCCGCTACGCAGTAGAAACACTGCGCCCACTACTGGAAGCAGCAATTGCTCTGACTCTTACCTTGGCAGGATGGAAGCCACAGAAAAAAGCATTAGCAGCATCAAATCAGGGTGACCAAAGGCCAACATCAGCATTGATTTCGGAGAATTCCCTAACTGCAATCAATTGGAAACCCAATAAAGTCAAAAAGAAGCTGCATATTCTTGATCCCAAACATTCTGAAGCAACCAGAAAGCCCTAGGGAAAAGATTCCGGTTACAGATTAGCAGGATTAAACCAAAAACTAATCTAATAATTTCATACCTACTAATTGATTTGCGTTGATAAACTGAACATTCCTCATCTGTTAGCAAGCTCTAACCCACAGGGTTGAATTCAGATTCACAAGCATCGATTCTCAACAAGAATAAAACACATGATCGTCAACACGGCGACTTCCGCTTTGGCAATGCTAGGTGTATCGCTGTTGGCCTCCAGCCAACTACAACCAAGACCATTAACTGCTTTTCCAAGCGAACTGCGTTCACTAGTTAGTGAATTAAGTGCCTACGGCTTTGCTGTTCGCATTGCGTTACCACCAGTCAGACAGGCCTATGGCCTTTACCAACCAAGTAGTCGCACAATTTGGGTTTCTCCTCTTAGTTTTGAACTCGGTATTGCACGTCAGACGTTACTCCACGAAGCTGTTCATGCCGTTCAAAGCTGCCCCAGTGACGTGCTATCGCCAATTGGCTGGCAATTCCCACTTTCTCCTGTAGTAAAAAGGCAAGTCGACATGATTCTCTACAACAACTATCACCACAGCTCTCGAAAACTTGAAGAAGAAGCCTTTGGGATTCAAGGACAACCAAACGCAACAAGCCTTTTGATCAAGGCTCTAAGACAACGGTGTTTAAAAGCTCGTAACTGACGCGAGAGGAAAATATTTTTAGATTTAATCCAAGCTTAAAAACATTCTAAATCTGCCGACCAAGCAAGAACAGCCTCCCGCTTTAGAGTCAAGCTCTTATCATCTGCTTACAGCAGAGTTCCTCTAGAGAATGAATCAACTTCTGTCGATATACGCAGCCGCTTTGCTGATCAATCCCGCAATGGCTTCAGATGTTGACTTGGAAAGTTTCTACGACTCTCTTCCTCCCTGGCAACGCTGCGAAATGGAAGCATTAGATCTCTGGCC
>CATBLW010000012.1 GCA_949486985.1 Prochlorococcus marinus str. MIT 9215 | reverse complement strand
GGGAGTATGGCCCCAGTGGGCGAAACGATTGGGTTGATCGTTGAAAGCGAGGCCGAGATCGCTGCTGTTCAAGCCAATACCAAGGCAGCACCGAGTGCAGCAGCTGCTTCTGCTCCAGCACCAGCTGCTGCCTCGCCGTCAGTTGCGGCATCAGCAGCTCCTACTTCTAGTCCTGGCGCTTCAGCACCTCCTCCAGTGGCTCCTTCGCCAGTCGCTTCTTTTTCAGTGGCTGCCTCGCCAGCGCCTGCTACGTCAGCGACTGCCCAGCCCAGTAGTGGCAATGGCCGGATCATGGCTTCCCCGCGGGCGAAAAAGTTGGCCGCGCAGATGGGCGTCGACCTGGCCAAGGTTCGGGGCAGTGGACCCCATGGCCGTATTCAGGCTGAGGATGTGCAAACGGCCGTTGGCCAGCCCATTCCTGTGCCAAGAGTCGCTGAAGGTCTTCAAACAGCGCAAGCTGGCAGTGGTGCGGTTGCCCATAAGCCTCCAGCGCCGGTTGGGGAGAGTTTCGCTGCTCCTGGTGAAACCGCGACCTTCAACACCCTTCAGCAGGCGGTTAACCGCAACATGGAGGCCAGCCTTGCTTTCCCTTGCTTCAGAGTTGGCTACACGATTACGACCGAAGGCCTGGATGCCTTCTATAAGCAGGTGAAGCCCAATGGCGTCACAATGACGGCCTTGTTGGTGAAGGCTGTGGCGCTGACTCTTGCGCGGCATCCCCAGGTGAATGCTGCCTACAGCGATGGAGGGATGGCCTATCCAGCCCAGGTGAATGTGGCTGTTGCTGTGGCCATGGAAGATGGCGGACTGATTACACCGGTTTTACAGAACGCCGATAGGACGGATCTCTATGAGATGTCGCGTCAATGGGGCGACTTGGTTAAGCGTTCCCGCAGTAAGCAGTTGCAACCTGATGAATACAGCAGCGGCACGTTCACACTTTCCAATCTCGGGATGTTCGGTGTGGATCGTTTTGATGCGATCTTGCCTCCAGGAACAGGTGCCATCCTTGCGGTGGCGGCATCCAGGCCGATGGTTGTGGCTGGCAAGGATGGTTCAATCTCGGTCAAGCGTCAGATGCAAGTGAATCTCACCGCTGATCACCGTGTGATCTACGGAGCTCATGGTGCTGCCTTCCTTAAGGATCTGGCCGAGCTGATTGAGACCAGGCCGGAGAGCCTGGCGCACTGAAGAGGATTCGGCGCAGAATTATTTTTTTAGATTGCTTTGCCTCTTTAAAAAGAGAGGCTTTCGAAGCGTTTGATTAAAAGTCTCTTCTGTTGTCTTTGTGCATCCTGAAAGGAACGAGCCAAAGCTGGATTGAGCTTTTTTCAGAAATTCTTCGGGCAACCGCTGCTGAGGAATAGAGCTGCCGACGAGCGTTTGCCGAGTGTTCAGGCCTTACCGATCCTGTCGTCGGATGCCCTCTCATCGGTGGCTTATGCAACGGAGCAGCCCTTGGTGTTTTGATCCTTGGTGGTAGCGGTGCTCTAGGGCTTTCGCGGCCTATCACCCT
>CATBLW010000011.1 GCA_949486985.1 Prochlorococcus marinus str. MIT 9215 | reverse complement strand
GGCTAGCCAATAGCGTACTTTTTGGTGGCCTAAATCAAGCGCAAATCGCAACACTTGCTCCCTCAACGCGCTGCATTCGCTTTGCGAAAGGAGAAACCGTGATCAGCCAGGGGGAAAGTGGCGACTGTTGCTTCCAAATCATTACGGGAATGGTGGAAGTTTTTCAGAACGATCAACAAGGGAAAGAGCACATCATCAGCCAACTCTCTGATCATCAGGTCTTTGGAGAAATGGCGATATGCACCAATCAAAGTCGCAGCGCCAGCGTACGTGCAATCGAAGAAACAGTTTTACTGGAAGTCGAACGGCGAGACCTGCAACCACTCATTGACCAAGATCAAACACTACTAGAAAAACTCGCGCATCTTGTGCATCAAAGACAACAAGAAATAGGCAGTTTAAAACAACAGCGTGATCAATCAGATGTCAGCGGCGAAAATCGACTAATCCGTTCGATGCAAAAGCTATACAACGTATTTCTCGGCACTTAAACATCCATCATCATCCGCAGAAGATTAGAATCTATCAATAGCCAAAAACAATAGGCAGCCTAGAAACAGCTTGAACGAAGGTAGCGAGACTGGCTTGGTTATTAGATTCAAATCAAGACCAAGAATTAGCACAGGCCATTCGTACACAACATCCATTCATTTAGGTCAATCAACCCAGGCCAATCAACCTAGGGCCTTCAATACATGCGCGACCCTTTAGCTATCTACATTCAGAAAGAAAGCAGCTCAATTTAGGGCAGTGCCACTGCAGCCCACTAAAATGAGCCAAATAGAAGCCAGACATTGAAGAGCACTGAAACTGGCAACGCAGAACAGCACAAGGGGCCTGGTTCGAGCAAAATAAAGCCAATAAAAACGATCAATCCTGCCAAGGTTGTCAAACGAATAATCCCCTACCTGGGGGGCCTAGCTTTACTGACTGGTTTAAAAGTTTCGGGGATAGCCCAGGGTCTTGATCTACTGCTTTACGACCTCGTCACCACGTTGCGTCCAGCAGCTTCGGGCACAACACAACCCATCACAATTATTGGCATCGAGGAAGCCGACATCCGCAACCACGGATTCCCAATTGATGATGGGTTGTTCTGCAAGGGAATTGACAAGCTCAGCAAGGATGGTGCTCTTGCCATTGGCTTCGACATCTATCGCGATCAAGGTGTAGGCCCAAATCAAGCCTGCTTACAGGAACGTTTTCGAGACAATCCTCGACTGGTGTCGATTTTTAACGTAGCCAATGGCATTCCAGCCGTACCAGGCACTCCGCCTCAACGTCAAAGCTATAACGACGTCTCCGTTGACGATGACAACGTCATCAGGCGAGATCTTGTGCATGTTGCAGGGCAAGACGAAGCCACAGTCGCCTTCCCTTTGCGCATTGTCGAAGTCGGCACAAAGGATAAAAAGCTGCGTCAACAACTAGAAGCAGGGACCATCACTGATGCCTGGCTAAGCGCCAATTCCGGTGGTTACGACAACGAAATTGATGCAGGGCTCGGTATTCAACGGCTGATTGTCTTCCGTGAACCAGGCAGTTTTCGCACCTTCTCTCTCTCCGCTCTCCTCAATGGAGATGTACCCAAAGCTGCAATTGCAAACCATATGGTGCTGATCGGCAGCACCGCCCCATCGCTGAAAGATCTTTTCGAGATTCCGCATAGCCGCTTCAGCGAAGGCGAAATTCAGCTCAAAATGCCAGGGGTAGAAGTCCATGCTTTGCGGGTTGCCGCCTTACTGGACCGACAGCAAGGCATTCTCGTCAGAGGCTTCTTGATGCCCGGCTGGGGCAACATGATGCTGATCCTGGCAACCGCAGGATTAGGGCTATGGCTAGGCGAATCCTTCTCAACGCTGCGGCGTAGCGTGATTGTGGTCGTAACCGCAGCCGTTGCCTTAAGTGCTGGGCTGGTGCTTCTACTGATCAATTACATCTGGATCGGCGCCGTCATGCCTGTTGCGGGTCTAACTGTCTTGGCAGGAACAGCATGGATTCGTCGCGGTGCCGCAAGTCAAAAGCACCAACAAGAGATACAACGCCTACTGGGCCAAGCCACATCACCAGCAGTCGCCCAGCAACTATGGGAACAGCGTGATCAACTGCTGAAAAACGGACGTTTTGAAGGCCGTCAACTACCCGTAACGGTGTTGTTTTCTGATACCGCAAACTTCACGACAGTTTCAGAGCAATTACAACCTGCCGAATTAATGGCCTGGCTCAACCGTGGAATGGCTCGCTGCGTTCCCGCTATCACAACACGAGGAGGCATGATCAACAAATTTACTGGTGACGGCATGTTGGCCGTGTTTGGCGTTCCCATTAGCGATGATCCAAAAGCAGACGCCAACGCTGCTATTGAAGCCGTCATCCAAATTCAAAATGAGCTGGTACAACTCAATGCCGAATTGGCACAAGAAGGTGCTCCCGCCAACCGCATGCGAATCGGGATTCACTCAGGAGTTGTCATAGCTGGGTCAATGGGCAGTACAGAAAGGGTCGAATACGCGGTTATCGGAGACACCGTGAATTGCGCATCAAGACTGGAAAGTTTCGACAAAAATCGCCATGAAGGGGTACTAAGGGTTTTGATATCTTCAGCCACTCGAGAACTATTGGCAGATGAGTTAAACCAACGTCTTCACTGGGACGAATGGGGATCCATTCAAGTCAAAGGGAGGGAAGAAGCCCTGCTCGTAGCCGAACTCAAGC
>CATBLW010000010.1 GCA_949486985.1 Prochlorococcus marinus str. MIT 9215 | reverse complement strand
ATGGCATGAACTACGCAAAAAAGGCTGGAAGGATCGCAATGACTAGATCAAACTCGACGACACAACAAGGGGTCTTCCTTCTCGGCATTGGCGTGCAGAGAACCTGAACAGCCTGGCTCCAACAACAGCTACACAACAGAGCTCATGCGATTTTGCGCTTCTGCAAGGAATATCACATCCACCACGCTTATAAGATCAATTACCCATTACCAATATTGAATCCATATCGCCAACATCTGCAGATTGGCGCAGAGACAAATAAACCCATTTAACTTGGCTACACGATCAAGATTTCAAGGCACATTCCCTAGCCTCCTCCAACTGCTCAACCGTATCCACCGAAAGCGACGTCCCCTCAACAGCAAAGGTCGCAATCGTGTATCCAGCTTCAATCAATCGTAACTGCTCTAAACGTTCAAGATCCTCCAAAGGTGAAGCCGGCAGGCCTGACCAACAAGCCAACACGTCTCCCCTAAAGCCATACATGCCTACATGCCCCCAGTAAGTGGCATGGCGATGCCAATCGAGCGGATCAACATCTCGCACATGTGGAATCGCCGAGCGAGAGAAATAAAGTGCACGTCCGTCGATAGCCAGCAAGGTCTTCACCACATTGGGGTTATGAATGGTCTCGGCCTTGAGTCGATAGACCGGAGTGATCACAGCTGGCACAGGCTCTCTGCGCTCAAACTCCAGCGCCATGGCCGTCACCACAGCAGGGTCCAAGAACGGCTGATCGCCTTGCACATTGATCACTGCAGTCTCAGCCAACCTCTGCTGCTGCTGCTTCTGATCCCAACGAACAGCTTGCTCATCCCAGGCAATAGCGATCAGTTGGTCAGCAACTGAAGCGATTCTTTCGCTACCTGAACGGCATGACGCCGAGGTCATCAAAACAGGGAATCCCCAGTCTTCCGCCATGGCTTTCAAGAGATCACTATCGGTGCAGAGCACAACCTCAGCAGGTCCTTTGGCCTGACGACATTGCTCCAAAACTCTTTGCAGCATCGGCATCCCGCCAATATCAGCCAAAACCTTGTTTGGCAATCGTGATGATTCAAGCCTCGCAGGCACCGCCACAACACACCGCTTAATTCCCATGCGTATCAATCCCAGAGCTTCATGGAGTCATCACGAGCACTAAACCATTCGGCCGCCAAGACACCACCCATTGTTCGCTGGTCCCGAAACCATGGCCCCCCAAGGGTCCAGTGCAACAAGATTGGCCCACCCTGCTCAGCAGGAGCATTTGGAGCCGCCTGCACATCCACCAAATGGTTCCAAAGCCCACCTTCAATAGCTCCAATTTCATGATCACCGGAAAGCCAATGGAAGCGATGTAAATCCAAGCCACTAGCAGTGTTCACATAGTCGACAGTGAGAGCCTTGCAACGACTGCAATTCAGCAGCATCAGAGAGCTCCAGTTCTTTTTCGGGTAGGGACTCTGCACCTCACCCATGAATTTCACCGTTTCTCCTGGCACGTGCTCATGCTTCACGCACATCACGGACATCTTTTCATCACGCTGCGCCCATAGCTCTGCAATATCACCACGGCAGAGCATGTCGCAGTCCATAAAAATCGCCCAGCCCTGATAGTCCATGAGCTGGGGGACAAGAAACCTCGTGAAAGAAAATGCGGTGCTTTGCTTCGGATCGCGCTGCCTTCTAAACAAGCCCTGAGCTTCTAGCTGAGGTGTGACCAAAGGCGTTATCGCCAACGGGATCGAACTATGCTGGTAAAGGCTGTCAATCAGCACATTCGTCGCCGCTCTCTCGCGCGGGTCGTAACCAATGTAAATCGGTATCGGCAGTGCCATAGGTCAGCTTGAGCTGCTTCTTGAACAGGAGAGTAGGCCTAT
>CATBLW010000009.1 GCA_949486985.1 Prochlorococcus marinus str. MIT 9215 | reverse complement strand
CGCTTGAACAAGGGCTTTGAGTTGTCCATCTAACGAACCACCGAAGGTTTGCACCAACAAACTGCCGAGATCATCAGCACGGCCAGTCGCAGCAGGAAGATCAGCCGTGAGCTGTGGCAACTGCAAGGCGCTGGACATCAGCCAGCGTGCACTCAGACCACGAACCTCAGCCCTGGCCTTCAACGTCGAGCCAAGGCGGCCATCGGCTTGCAAAGCAATCTGGCCTGTATCTGATGGCAACAGCTCGCCAGTGAGCTTGTAGAGGTTGTTGGCGTAGTGCAGCTGAAACAGGGCCTGTTTCAACTGCAGCCCCATCAAGCCTGGAGCCAACATGGTGATCTGGCCATCCATGGCCAAAGGCTGCAGGCCCAAGCTGCCTGCGCCACTGACCTGACCATAAAGACCTTCAAAATTCTGCTTTGGTGGCAGTGCCAGCTCAATACCAGCCAAACCAAGGTTTTCGACCTGCCATAGATAACGACCAGGATTTCCTTTTAGAGACAGCGTCCCCTGGCGACGACGAAGCCTCAGTTCCGTAGGCAACCAGTTCGTGCCGAGATGGGCTGAAAGGCTTCCAGGAATCACACCTCCCACAGAAGCTATCCGTAGATCACTCCCCCCTTCTGCATTGGCTTCAAAGGTTCCGCGCCAATCTTCAAGCAACCGCAATCCACCAACCTCAGGATTGACAACCTGAATGGAGAGGTCTGGTTTTAATGCCAACAAAGGACCCTTCAACTGACCTGAGGCAGCGAACGTGCCGTTCATCGAGGTGCCAAGAAGCGGACCAAGACGAGCCAAAGGAAACGCGCTCAGATTCAGATCGGCTTGCAACTCTCCAGTGTTGAGGCCTCGTTGGTCGAAGGTCAGCGGTAAGCGACCATTCGCCAGAAGTTGCGGGCTGTTGAACTGCTTCAACGTCAGCAAACCAGCCTCAGCAGACCAGCCAGCATCCAGAGACCAAGACTCCAGAATTGGATTGCTCTGTTGAGCAAGTTTCAACGCCAGTCGAGGGCTATTTGAGGGTCCCGTGAGTGCAAGCGTTCCATTGATTGGCGACTGCGTTCCGAGTAGATCGGGAACAACCTGAAGTTTTCCCCAAGCCGGACCTGCCAACTGCAACCGTTGACTACTCACCGCAAATTCTGGGTAGAGCGCGCCTTTGGCACGAACCTGAAGCCCTGGTGCCTGAATGGCGAGCCAATCAAGGTTCGCCTTAATCGCCTTTGGATTTCGCCAATTTGTTTGCAGCTTCAAGTCGAGCTTTAGAGGCCCATCAACAGCGACCTGTTCAGCAAGAGCCCAATCACCACGCAATCGCCAACTCGGTTCATACCAGGGGCCATCGATCTTTCCCTGGAAAACATGCCCCTGATTCTTCTCGCTGATTTTGAGGTCGAGATTGACCGACTGATTGAGTCGAGCACCTCCCTCAATAGAGGCCATCCATGAGCCATATCGCCACTGGCTTAATGGAAGCTTCAGCCGATCATTTCGACAGCTCATCCTGGCCTGAGGAGATGTCAGCGTCGCGTTTAAAGAACCACCACTGAGCTTGAAGCCAGCAAGGCTCATCCCACCTTGACAAGCCATGCGCCCCTGCTCAAGGCTCAACGACAGATCCCCTCCGAGCTGGCCCTGCATCTGAACCGGAACTGTCCCCGGGACAAGCGCCTGCAGTGGCTCAAGATTGATTCGATCGAAACGCGCACGACCCTTGAGGGTCAAATGCTCCAAGCTCCCTTGGCCCTGCAAAAACAACCGTCCGCGATCGGGGAAGCCAAGCTGAAGTGAACCCTTGAGCGAACGCTCCGCCAACTGAACAGCGGCGTTAGTCGTGACCGTGAAGTCAAGATCCGCTGGTTCGACACGCACCTTGGCAGGCTGAATCAACCGCAGCTTCAAGCCAAGATTGGGAGGTGGATCACCATTCGACTCACCGAGGACCCAATAATCACCATTTGGATTGCGGCGCAATGAAAGCTGCGCTCCTTCCAATGTCACGGCCGCCACTGGACGCAAGTGACGCAAACTGGCAATCGGAGCAAGACTGACTGTGAGGCCAGAGAGGGATGCCGTAGAAGCATCCTCTGGACCAGGGAGAACTTTTGAAGGGCCAATGGCCAAACCCCATGGCCGCAAACCGCGATAGGCACCGATG
>CATBLW010000008.1 GCA_949486985.1 Prochlorococcus marinus str. MIT 9215 | reverse complement strand
TTCTGAATGCGCGTCCTGTTTATCTATCCCCAGTTTCCCAAGACCTTCTGGAGCTACGAGAAGATCCTCGAGCTTGTCAATCGGAAAGTCCTGCTCCCACCACTAGGGCTGGTAACAGTGGCTGCATTGCTACCTCAGCAATGGGAGATGAAGCTCGTCGACCGCAACGTGCGCGACCTAACAGAAGCCGAGTGGCAATGGGCTGAGCTGGTGGTGATTTCTGGAATGATCGTCCAGAAAGATGACATGCAGCAACAAATCTCCGAGGCCAAGCGTCGTGGCCTAACAGTTGCCGTTGGCGGACCATTCGCAAGTTCAACTCCAGAAGCTCCAGAACTGGATCTCGCTGACTTCAAAGTTCTCGATGAAGGGGAGATCACGCTGCCAATGTTTGTGGAGGCGATTCAAAACGGAGAAACCAGCGGTCGCTTCAGCGCAGAAGGAGACAAACCTGACGTCACCGAAACACCTGTCCCACGATTCGACTTATTAACCCTGGACGCCTATGACTCGATGTCCGTCCAGTTCTCGCGAGGCTGTCCATTCAATTGCGAGTTCTGCGACATCATCGTGCTTTACGGGCGAAAACCCCGCACGAAAAACCCAGAGCAACTGATTGCCGAACTTCAATCGCTTTACGACTTGGGATGGCGACGCTCAATTTTTCTTGTTGACGACAATTTCATCGGCAACAAACGCAATGCAAAGTTGCTGCTACAAGAGATTCGTCAATGGCAGGAAGCGAAAGGTTATCCATTCAGTTTTGCCACCGAGGCATCGGTCAACTTGGCCGACGACGAAGAGATGATGCGCATGATGCACGATGCGCGGTTTGAGAGCGTCTTCCTTGGCATCGAGACTCCTGACGAATCAAGCCTGGCGACAGCTGGGAAAGTTCAAAACACACGCAATCCACTAGACGAAGCTGTTGATCGAATCACTGCCAATGGGATTCGCGTCATGGCTGGCTTCATCATCGGATTTGATGGTGAGAAAGGTGGTGCTGGGGAGCGAATTGTCGATTTCGTCACCCGTACAGGGATTCCCGCCGCGATGATGGGAATGCTTCAAGCCTTGCCCAAAACAGCGCTCTGGGATCGTCTGGAAAAGGAAGGGCGCTTAATTCAAGACCAAGATGCGGCAAAGGGCGTCAATCAAACCAACCTGCTGAATTTCAAGCCAACCCGCCCGATCCGAGACATTGCCAACGAATATGTCGATGCCTTCTGCGCACTTTACGAGCCGAATGCCTACATGGATCGCGTGTATTCCTACTACCTAAAAATGGGTGCTCCACGCTGGAAAGCAGCTGCAAAACTACCAAGCTGGATTGATATTCGAGCACTGGCCATTGTGATCTGGCGTCAAGGGCTAAAGCGCAATACTCGCAGCCGTTTCTGGCATCACATGCTTGGTATCGCTCGGCATAATCCAGCCATGCTTGAACAATTCTTGGTTGTGTTAGCGCATAACGAACATTTCCTTGAATACAGAACGATTGTTCAGAACGAGATCCGAGAACAACTTGATTCCTTACCTCCTGAGGAGAACACCTCGCAGAAAGAACTGCAAGCTGTTTAGCGCAATATCGAATCAATCCTGCACGTAAACTTGACCATTAAGTAAACACATTTCTGCTCGCTGTAATTCACGGCCAAGATACATTGCATGATCAAGCCTGCTCAATGGATGAGGCTCCTCTCCTTCAGTGAGTTGAATGCCTAACTGCTTGGCACTGCGGCCTCTATAGACACACACAGGAGCACGAGATAGACCTCGGCAGGCAAATACTTCACCAGTTTCTGGATCCGTAGCCCTTCCCAACTCGTCAACATTATTGCTGTAGCGCTCCACGACAAGCTCACCTGCCGACGAATCAACGCGGATCAAAAAATAGCCACTGGGATCCAAAGAGATGAAGCGCTTGGAAAGCTGCTCATCAGTTAAAACCAGGTCTTCAGGCATGACTACGGACAAGACAGCACCAGAGCCAATAACCAGAGCTTACAAATAATCATCCTGACGGACAAGCTAAAAACATGAATCCCGCAACAAACGTCGAGAATAGAGACCGGCATTAAGGCATGCAAAGTAATGAAAAGACACAAGGATTGAAAGATTAAGTGCTATTCAGAAGCTCAGGCTGCTCAGCTCGAAAAGGCAAATCAGCATTCACCGCCTCAATTTCCTCAAGCATCAGCCGATTAACCTGAGGCAACCAGGCCCGAATCAAAGCATCCATACGCTTGTCATACCATCGATGCAAGCTGGCATTGGGCTGCGCAACAAAGCCTCTGCGGCGCTT
>CATBLW010000007.1 GCA_949486985.1 Prochlorococcus marinus str. MIT 9215 | reverse complement strand
GGAGGCCTCTCTGGCAGGCAACCCAACCTCACGATTGGACTTGGTGAACGGCCAATGGCTGATTCCCCTTCAATGCGTTGGCCGTTTTCCAGCTCAGCCCATAGGCGCACGTCCGCATTGGTTGCAGGTACGACTTGCCCTTGGACAGCAAGAACCCGACTCGATGCGGTGATGGCCGTTTCCAGGTTGCCCGTGATCGCCGACAGTGCCGAAAGGAAAAGGTTGCCAAAGCTATGGCCTTCTAAACCGCTGCCTGAGGAGAAGCGGTATTGAAAGAGACGGGTTAGCAGGGGCTCTTCTGTGGAAAGTGCCGCAAGGCAGTTGCGGATGTCTCCAGGTGGTTGGACACCTAGCTCACGCCGCAAAACTCCGCTACTGCCGCCATCGTCGGCCACGGTCACGATGGCAGTGATGTTGCTGCTGTAGCGCTTGAGTCCGCTGAGCAGAGTTGAGAGGCCTGTGCCGCCTCCAATGGCCACGATGTTGGGGCCGCGATTGAGTTTGCTCTTGGCGCGCAGCGCATCAATGAGCACCGTGTCCTTATCAGGCGCCAATGCTTGTTTGATGGATCCAAAGCTGCGACTTTGGCCCCAAAGCACGAGTCCGGCCCCAATGATCAGCAGCAATGGACCGGTGATGCTGCGGGGCAAAACAGTGGTGATCGTCCCTAACAGCCAGGTAAGGGTCTCGATCATCCAGTAGATCGGCTTGAGGTCGGCCCAGACGGCAGCACCCAGAAGGGCTAGCAGTAGCCCCATTCCTGAGGCGAGCATCCAACGCTTCACCACCAGACCTGGCAGTAGCCAGCGCATGGCCCGTCGTGAACGAGTCAGCAGATCCCTTTGCAGATCGGTCTGCAATCGATTCCTGCGACGCTTTTTGGCGTGTCTAGGGCTCTTGGGGCGGGCAGAGGGGATCGGTGAGTTCACAAATGCGGGCTGGCCCGCCCAGATCGTCAACTGAACTGTACGGAAGCTTCCTTGTTAGGGCATCCCAGGCAAGATGGATTGTTTACCCGCTTGGAGTGCGCATGCCTCAAGCCAAGCCTGTTATTGAGATGCTTGATCTCACCATGCAGTGGGGTCTGAAGCCCGTGCTCGATCAGGTGAACTTGTGCATGCAGGTCGGTGAGCGTCTGGCTGTTGTCGGACCATCCGGTGCAGGCAAGTCAACAGTGCTTCGGTTGCTTGCTGGTCTTGAGTTACCGACGGCAGGGGAGCTGCGTTTATTCGGCGAGTCTCAGCCCTATCTGCGACTTGATCAGGAGCAACCACAGGATGTGCGCTTTGTTTTTCAGAATCCGGCGTTGCTTGCCTCTTTGACAGTGGAGGAAAACGTTGGCTTCCTCTTGATGCGGAGTGGCCATCTCAAGCAAAAAGAGATTAGGGAGCGGGTGATGGCTTGCCTAGAGGCCGTTGGCCTGTATGACGTCGCTCATCAGTTCCCGGGTCAGCTGAGTGGTGGCATGCAGAAGCGGGTGAGCTTTGCCCGGGCATTGATTGATGATCCTGCAAGGGATAAGGACGCCATGCCTTTGCTTCTTTATGACGAGCCAACGGCAGGTCTCGACCCTGTGGCCTGTACTCGAATCGAAGATTTGATTGTTAAAACCACCACTGTGGCTCGAGG
>CATBLW010000006.1 GCA_949486985.1 Prochlorococcus marinus str. MIT 9215 | reverse complement strand
GCCAATGGTGGCTGGGATCGCCATAGGGCCAGTCGCTGGCTTGAGCAGGTCAAAGATGAGCCAAGGTTGGAGTGGCTAGAGCAACCCCTACCTGCTGGAGATATTCAGGGCTTAAAGGCACTGGCTGAGCAGGGTCCCGTTGCCCTGGATGAATCGCTTAGGGCTGATCCGTCTTTGCGAGAGGCTTGGCCTGGTTGGCAAGTGCGGCGACCGCTCCTGGAAGGGGATCCGAGGCCATTGCTGCAGGAGCTGCAGGAAGGTGTGCCGCAGCGGATGTTGAGCACGGCTTTTGAAACGGGTATTGGTCGCCGTTGGCTGGAGCATCTCTCGGCTTTGCAGATGCAGGGCCCGACACCAACGGCTCCTGGCCTGGCTCCAGGCTGGTGTCCTGAAGGGCCGTTGTTCAGCCCTGATCCGGAACTTGTTTGGGCAGCAGCATGACCGAGTTGCTGGCTTTGCGTTGTGATCCAGCTGATCTGGAGTCATCTGCTCTACAGCTCGAACAGGCCTTAAATCGCCAGGCTTGGGTGCAATTGCTGCCGCCTGTGGGAGCAGGCCGTGTGATCTCCAGTGATCTGTTGCCCCAAGGCTCTGGCTTCGTGATCGCTAGTGGCGGCAGCTCGGGTGGGCGTCAGCACTGTTTGCTGCCCTGCAATCATCTTGATCAGTCGGCATGGGCGACTGGCGAGTGGCTGCAATCACAGGGCATGGAACTGCCGCAGTGCCTGTTGCTTAACCCCCTGCCTTTGCATCACGTCAGTGGCTTGATGCCTTGGTGGCGCAGTCGTTGTTGGGGAGCTGCTCATGCATGGTTACGGCCTGCCTTGATGCGTGATCCAGCCAGCTTGGAGAGTTGGTGTCGGCTGTTGCCTGGTTGGGGTGAGCAGGCTGTTTTGTTGTCTTTGGTGCCGACGCAGCTGCAGCGGTTGATGGCTCACGCTGCAGGTGTGCGCTTTTTGAAAGCTTGCGCTCTGATCTGGGTTGGTGGTGCTGCACTAGCGCCGACCTTGGCAGAGGCGGCAAGGGCTGAGGGTTTGAGGCTGGCTCCTTGTTATGGCGCCACTGAGACGGCTGCAATGGTGACAGCACTGACCCCCGAGAGGTTTCTCTCCGGTGATTTGAGTTGTGGCTCACCGCTTCAGGATGTGGAGTTGCAGTTGTCGGAAGCTGGTGGTTTACAGGTGCGGACGCCGCGGTTGGCTGTGTCGCGTTGGCGTGAGCAAGAGCAAAGGCTGGAGGTTCTTGTTGATGCCGATGGTTGGTGGCATTCAGGCGACGCGGCTGACTTGATAGAAGAGGGGCTAAACCTCCAGCTCAAGATCGTTGGTCGTCTGGATGGGGCGATTCATTCCGGTGGGGAGACTGTGTTCCCCGATCAGGTGCAGCAGACGTTGATGGAGCTGGTTCATCAGGCTGGTTTGCCACTGGTTGAGTTGATGGTGTTGGCTGAACCTGATCCCTTGTGGGGTGATCGGCTGGTGGCCTTGGTTCGCCTTGAACATGGTGAAAAGCTCTCGACACACGAGAAGCTGCTCAATCAACTCGCCAAGCAATTGCAACCCTGTCAGCGGCCTCAACGCTGGATTGACTGCCCTGAGCTTGTGCGCAACGAAGCCGGCAAGTTTCAACGCTCCCAATGGCGGAAGTGGTTGAGCCCGCCTGAATCAGGCTGATTAGAGGCTCAGGAGCGCTTCGGATTGCAAATGCAAAATAGCTTTTGATCATCGTTGCTCCCTAGCATTCCGAATCAAAGAATGCTCTGCTCTTTTTGTTTGGATGGTTTGGATATTTCTTGAGTAATTGATTCATTGATGCCTCTTGGATGTGGCCTGTCTTATCGAGACTTTGCGAAAAATTGACTTGGTCTGTTGCCTCAATTAGGTTTGGCTCTCTGCATTGAATCTTCGTGCCTGCTTCCCTTGTCGCGAAAGAAGAGGTTTCTATTAATGAGGCTTGGAATGCTGTTTTGGCTCACTTGCCGACCCTGCTCTTGACATGGGTGGCATCAGTCATGATTGGCATTGTTGCTTATGTCTCCAGCGTGATAACTCTGGGAATCTTCTCGGCGCTAGATAGCTCTGAATCAGGAACGATAGTTGCTTTGATTCTCTCTCAATTGGTTAATATACCCCTTAATATTTTCGCACAGTTTGTTGGCATTTTGTTTGTGGCTGTGCCTGCCTTATATTATTCTATGGGCGAGATTGTGACGCCTGGAGCAGCTTTCGCCACGCTGTTCTCTCG
>CATBLW010000005.1 GCA_949486985.1 Prochlorococcus marinus str. MIT 9215 | reverse complement strand
TCACAAAGCGTCCTTGATGCGCGTTTTATTCTTAAAGGTGATGCCGCTGTTTCCAAGACAGGTGTTGTTATTGCAGGCACAAACCTAAAGATCGGCACACCAGTTGAAATTGAAGGTTCTACATACCGAGTCAATGGAATTGTTAGTGGTGTAAGGATCAAATGACGCCGTTTCCCCAAGGCAATGGCTGTTGTCGACAGATCAATTGTCTTGTCGCGACAACACTTGGTTTGGGACTGATTGGCCTTAGCACTAATGATCTCCACGCGTCGCCGCTTCTGCTTGCCCCCCCTCCGCCTGTGGAGAGGCAGGGATTCCCCAAGCTTCAAACCCATCGAATCTGTCCAGAACTGCAGAAGAGCCTTCAATCCCAGTTAGGGACGGCTTCAACGGATTGGAGCGTCAGTGTTGTCGATTCTCATGGACAGCTGCTGGCAGATATCAATGGACAAGTGGCACGTGTTCCGGCGTCAAATCAGAAGCTGATCACGACGGCCTTTGCTCTTGATCGTCTTGGACCTGATTTCAGACTTCAAACCAAACTTCTGCGTCGTCCAGATGGTGTTCTCGAAATAACTGGCGAGGGAGACCCTGATCTTGGAATTACTCAGATCCAGCGTTTTGCCATGGTTGCCCTTGGTCAGGGTGGATCGCGTTTTCAACAACCTGGCGAAATCGTTCAACTTGTCATTCGTGAAGAGCCACGACATCTTTGGTGGCCCTCCGATTGGCACCCCACTGATCGGGCCTATGCCTATGGAGCGCCGATTACGCGCTTGGCTCTGACAAGTAATGCTCTTGAGATGGCCGTCTCAAATCCTGCTGTTCGCTTGCAGAATCTGCTTGACAAGGAAGTCACTCGCCAGGGAGGACAAGCGAAATTTCTGTTGTTAAATCAAAAACAAAACAATTTCTTGCCTGAACAAAACGTTGTTCTGCACCAGGAGAATTCCGCTCCAATGCACGCCTTGCTAAGCCTTGCCAATACAGAAAGCCATAATTTCACTGCTGAAGTCCTATTGAGACAGGCTGCAAACAGTTGGGATATGAGAAAGGCTTCTTTGGCCGCGATGCGGTGGATGCAAGCTCAGAACCTTCCAATCACAGGCCTGAGAATTTCAGATGGCAGCGGTTTATCTAGGAATAATCGTGTCTCCACGAGGACGCTCTCCAGCTTATTGATGCGAATGAGTCATCACCCACTTGCTGCTTATTACCAGGCCTCAATGGCGATTGCAGGCCAACGCGGTACCCTCCGGAAATATTTTTTTGAATCGTCTCTAAGAGGTCGCTTCTGGGGTAAATCAGGCACATTGAGTGGTGTGCGTTCCATCTCCGGAATCCTTGAGACCAAAGCTGGACCCCGCTACATGAGTTTGATTTCTAATGGAGCAAGTGATCCCAATACAACGATCGGAGAACTATTGAAGACAACCCAGCAACTCAGCCCTTGTCCTTCATTTGGTTTAAACGTGCAGCAGCACGTCGAGCGCGGTTGATTGGTACCGCTTTTGTTTTGGTGGCGTTGTGGCCAGATTGAATTTGCTCTTCCCGACCACGGATGGCCTGGATTTTTACGAGTTCTTGCCGTCCAGCTAGAACAACCTGAGCCATTTCTTTAAGCCTCTGTTCAAGTTCGCCAAGGGTTTGCTCTGCGTAGCGGTTGGCTCCATCTTGAACACTGGCAGCTTCTTGTCGACTGCGATGGATTGCTGATTCGCATTGCTGCTGGGTCTGCTGTCTGAACTGAAGGGCGTCGTTATGGAGACGTTCTGCTTCGTTCTGGGCTTCTTTCTTTAATCGCAAGCTTTCAAGACGGATTTGTTCTAGTTCCTGCAAAGTCTGTTGGCGATTGCGTTCATGCTGTTCCGTGAATTGTCGTTTGAGTTCAATGGCCTCTTGATCAAGCTTTTGACGTCGCTCCAGAGCTTCCTGTTCGAGTTGCTGACGTCGATTGGCAAATTGTTGTTCAAGTTGTGCTTGCTTTGACTGCATCTCCTGCTCCATCTGGGCAGATTGCTGACGCGTTGTCTGTAAAAGCTGCTCGCATTGTTGACGGGTTTGATCTCGAAGCTCAGCAACCTGTCGTTCAGCTTCCTGGCGTATAGCTGCGGCATTCACCAACTGCTCGCGTTGTTGATGGGCCTGTTGAACGATTTCTTCAGCCTGTTGTCGCGAGTTTCGGATGAACTCCTCGCGTTGTTCAAGCAATTGATCTGCCTTAATGACTTGGCTGGGAAGTTCTTCTCTTACCGAATCAATAACCTCAACAGCATCCTGTTCATTAACCAGGCGCCCCCCGCTGAAGGGAATTCGACTTCCTTCCAGAACGATCTCTTCCAGTTGATCCAGCTGGTCGAGAACGGTGAATCTGGCCTCACTCATTTCAATTGGGCAGTATCTCTTAATTAAAAAGGGTGCGCAGGTCTTCCGCCACCTCCTCAGGCACCATGTGATCAATTTTGCCGCCAAAACGAGCCACTTCCTTAACCACAGAACTGCTTAGAAAGCTGTGATGCGCTGCTGTTGCAAGAAAAACAGTTTCAAAATCTGCCGCAAGTGTGCGGTTCGTGTGAGCGATTTGCAACTCATATTCAAAATCACTCATCGCTCTTAAGCCGCGCAGGATCAAGTCCGCTTTGGTCTGATGGGCACAATTGACGGTGAGGCCATCAAAGCTAATGACCTCAACACCATTGAGATGCTTCGTCGCAGCCTTGATTTGATCCAGCCTTTGCGACAAAGGAAATGTGGCGGATTTGCTGGGATTTTCCAACACAGCCACGATGACCTCACCGAAAAGTGAGCAGCCCCTTTCAATAAGATCCAAATGCCCAAAGGTCAGTGGATCAAAGCTGCCGGGATAGAGAGCCCTCATGATTGGTCAGAAGGAACTGGCGGATCCTATTCATTGGCAAGCTTCCTAGAGTCTTTCAACAAGAGATGAAAATCAATGCCACTTGATCTTGAAGCCAAGAAGGTCTTGCTTCGCAAGATTCCACATGGACTCTTTGTCTGTGGAGTCAGAGAGGGTGATGAAGTGAATGGGTTTACGGCCAGTTGGGTAACCCAAGGATCATTTGAACCACCACTGGTGGTGATGGCTGTTCGTTCTGATAGCAACAGTCACGGCATCATCGAACGCACTGGACGCTTCTCACTCAACGTTTTAAGGCAGGATCAGAAAGATCTGGCAGCTGTCTTTTTCAAGCCTCAGAAAGCTGTTGGCGGACGATTTGATTCGGCTCCATTCCACGAAGGTGAGCTTGGTCTGCCGTTACTGGATGACGCCATCGGTGGATTTGAATGTGTGATCGTTGGGGAGGTCAAACATGGCGACCACAGCGTCTTTGTCGGAGAAGTAAAGAGTGCTCGCCTGATTCAAGACGGTGAAGCTTTAAACCTTGCTTCCACAGGCTGGAATTACGGCGGTTGATTTGACGTTGGGGACGCCATTGCAAGGTGAGCCACTTCTAAAGCAACCAGAGCGACTTGAGCAAAGACTGAAAGAGATACCTGCAGAACCAGGCTGCTACTTAATGCGTGATACAGATGATCGCTTGCTTTATGTAGGGAAATCGAAAAGTTTACGTAGTCGTGTCAGGAGTTACTTCCGTAGCAACCAGGATCTAAGCCCTCGTATCCGATTAATGGTGCGACAAGTTTGTGAGATTGAATTTATCGTTACTGATAATGAAGCTGAGGCATTGGTTCTTGAGTCAAATCTGATTAAAAACCAGCAGCCACATTTTAATATTCTACTTAAAGATGACAAGAAGTATCCCTATCTATGCATTACATGGAGTGAATCATACCCGCGTATATTTATAACTAGGCGCCGCCGTATGCGTAGCCAGCTTGACCGTTTCTATGGTCCATATGTTGATGTAGGTCTGCTAAGAAAAACATTGTTCCTGGTCAAACGTGTTTTTCCACTAAGGCAAAGGCCTCGCCCATTACATCAAGATCGAACTTGCTTGAATTTTTCAATAGGACGTTGTCCAGGAGTCTGCCAGCAAAAAATAAGCTCTAAAGATTATCACCATATCTTGAGGAAGGTTGCCATGGTATTTCAGGGTAGAAGTGATGAACTTAATGAACTTCTGAACCAGCAGATGTACCGGTATTCGGAAAGGATGGATTTTGAATCTGCTGCAAAAGTAAGAGACCAGATTAAGGGTATAGATCAGCTAACAGAAGATCAGAAGATGAGTATTCCTGATTCAACTGTAAATCGCGATGTCCTAGCTCTAGCAAGTGATGAGAATGTTGCTTCTGTACAGCTATTCCAGATGCGTGCTGGGAAGCTAGTGGGTCGACTTGGCTTTACAGCTGATGCTGCTAGGCAAGAAAATGGAGAAGTATTGCAGCGCGTCATTGAAGAACATTACAGCCAGATTGATTCAGTTGAAGTGCCTCCAGAATTGCTAGTGCAACATCAGCTTCCGCAACAGCAATTGCTAGGTGAATGGTTGTCAGAACAACGTGGCCGTCGCGTGCAGATTAAATGCCCAAAACGGCAACAAAAAGCTGAATTGATTGAGCTGGTCGAGCGTAATGCTGAATTTGAATTATCAAGAGCAAAGCGGGGACAGGAGCTCCAGGCTCTGGCAACAGAAGATCTTGCCCAATTGCTTGAACTTACCAAACAACCCAGACGAATTGAAGGTTATGATATTAGCCATATTCAAGGAAGTGATGCCGTTGCATCGCAGGTTGTTTTTATTGATGGGCTGCCAGCAAAGCAGCATTATCGCAAGTACAAAATCAAAAGCTCAAGCATCGTATCTGGCCATAGCGATGATTTTATGGCGATGGCCGAGATCATGCGACGTCGCTTTAGACGCTGGGCGATGGTAAAAGCTGAGGGAGCAGATCTAGAGGAACTTAGGAGAAGTAGTGGTAGTACGCTTCATACAAATGGCCTTAATGATTGGCCTGATGTTGTGATGATTGATGGAGGGAAAGGGCAACTCTCCGCAGTCATGGAAGCACTTCGTGAACTTGACCTACACGAAGACTTAGTTGTTTGTTCACTTGCTAAACAACGCGAGGAAGTCTTCTTGCCTGGAGCACAAAAACCACTTGATAGTGAACCTGATCAACTCGGAGTTGCCTTACTAAGGCGTTTACGAGACGAAGCCCATCGCTTTGCTGTGAATTTTCATCGTCAGCAACGTGGGGAGCGCATGAAGCGTTCACGCTTGAGTGATATCCCAGGCCTTGGCCCCAAACGCGTAAAAGACCTGCTGGCTCATTTTCGATCAATCGATGCCATTCAGCTGGCAAGCATTGATCAACTCAGTCAGGTGCCAGGACTTGGAACAGCGCTTGCAGAACAGGTCTGGACCTATTTTCATCCATCAGAAGATGCCGAACAAGCTTCACCTAGCTGATTTGAGTTGTTTCGAGCCAATTGCGATGGCCTCACTGCTTCCTAATGTCAGCCTGTTCCCGTGCGGTCCACATGACGTTGCCACCTGAGGCCTACCTGTGGTTCAAGACCCTTCACATCGTTGGTGTGGTCGTTTGGTTCGCAGGCCTCTTTTATTTGGTTCGCCTGTTCATTTATCACGTTGAAGCAGATGAGCTTGAACCTCAGTTAAAAAAGGCCTTCTCTGAGCAATACGTTTTGATGGAAAGGCGTCTGGCCAACATCATCACGACTCCAGGGATGGTTTTGGCTGTATCGATGGCGACCGGCTTGTTGATTGTTCAGCCAGGTTGGATTCAACAAGGTTGGATGCAGGTGAAGCTTGGCTTGGTGGCGGGGCTACTTGCCTACCATTTTTTCTGTTATCGCTTGATGGGACAGCTAAGTCGAGGCGAATGTCAATGGAGTGGTCGGCAACTACGGGCTCTCAATGAACTACCCACATTGTTGTTAGTTCTTGTTGTGATGCTGGTTGTTTTTAAGAATCAGTTTCCAACAGGTGCCGCAACTTGGTTCATGGTTTTCCTCGTGTTGTTTATGGCTGCTTCCATTCAGTTTTATGCGCGCTGGAGGCGACTTCGAGAGGAATCGAAAAACGAAATAGCTGGGCATGGCAACTGATCTCCATCCTCTTCGTGAGGTGCTCTTGCGCGTAGGACCAGAAAGTTGTCCGACGGAGATGAATTTTCACTGTCACACCATTTGTAGTGATGGCAGCCTTGAACCTGAAGAGTTGATTGCTCAAGCCAGCGAGATCGGTCTTCAACACATCGCTGTAACTGACCACCACAACACCCAGGCTTTTCAAAGAATGGCCGAATGGCTATCGGTTCGCCTTGATCAAGGGTTTTCCTGCCCCACCCTCTGGAGTGGCATCGAGATCAGCTGCCTTCTCAACAAGTGCCTGGTTCATGTTTTGGCTCTGGGCTTTGAAATTGGTCACCCAGCCCTTAATCCCTACGTTCATGGCGATGCAGCAACAGGTGCTGCACTAAGAGCAGATGCTGTTAGGAGGGCGATTCATGAAGCTGGTGGACTGGCAGTACTTGCTCATCCGGCGCGCTATCGGCTCAGTTACACAGAACTGATTAATGCAGCTGCTGAATTGGGCTTTGATGGTGGCGAGACCTGGTACGACTATGAGTGGCAAAACAACTGGCAACCCACACCTCTGATCTGTGAGGCCATCGACCATCAACTTCAAGACCTTGGCCTTTTGCGTACGTGTGGCACAGATACCCATGGAATCGACCTCAAAGGCCGTTAAATTGGAAGAATCTATGAACGAACAGTCATGGGCTTATTCGATCGAGTTCTGAAACCCAGCTCTGACGCCTCCAAGTCTCCTTCAGACAACAAAGCAAAAGACAGCTCTAAAGAAGCTGGCTTTTATCTTGATGCCGACAGCTCGATGTCGGTAGGCAATGTGAATTATATGCGTGAATCAAAAACCATTCGCCACACATTCCCAGGCACAGTTGACAACCCTGGACTTAAAGAACTTGTTACTGAGGTTGATGCGAGTGATACAAAGATTGGTGTTCGTACTGACGGACTAGGTGGTCAGACTGCTGATACGGAAACCAACTCACTGCAAATAGGTGTACAGAAAAAAGTCAAAAAAACATTTGCAGAGACGATGAGCGCCGCTGAATTCAGTAAGCGTCTTAGAAATACAAATGTAGATGGAGCGAATGCAGCTTATTCCGATAAAGCTTCGGCACCGATAGCACGCAAAAGCCAACTCAAGCCTACGGAGGAAGTTCCAGTAGAGCAAAAGGTGACTTATTCAGACAAGCCAGGATCAATTGATCCATTTCGGGCAATGGTTAAGGACCTCTAATTGATTAGAGGTCCAGATTCGATAAGGGCTTCACTTGTATTGACAAGTGTTTTCAGTGCTACCAATTGACTGTCTTCGGCTGTCTCCCATAAGCCTCGATTTGAAGCCTCAAGAAGACGTTCAGCCATGTCTCTAAGTACCCAAGGATTGCTTTCCCTTAAAAAATCTAATATTTTTTTGTTCGCTAACCATTGCTCACAAATTGAGCTGTAGCACCAATCAGGTATTTGATCTGTAGCTGCGTCATAGGCAAATAGATAATCAAGGCTAGCTCCCATTTCAAAGGCACCTTTGTAACCGTGCTGTTGCATGGCTTCGATCCAACGAGGATTCAGCAGCCGGCTACGCATGACTTTGTCAATTTCTCTTTCGAGACGATGCATTCTTGGTCGTTGTTGTCTGGAATGATCGCCAAACCAAAGCTGTGGTTTTCGCCCAGAGACCATTTCAACAGCTGCAGCCAATCCACCGTGAAACTGGTAATAATCATCTGAATCCAAGAGATCGTGTTCACGGTTGTCTTGGTTGTGGAGCACAACTTGAACGTCTTGAAGACTGCGTAGAAGTCCTTCCCGATTAAGAGTTGGATTAGCAGCGCCGTCGTAGCTCCACTGACTCCAAGCAAGGTAGGCCTGACCAAGATCCATGCGATCGTCCCAGGCCCCTGAGTCGATTAGGGCCTGAAGTCCTGCCCCATAAGCACCTGGTGCTGAACCAAAGATGCGTGATTGCGGTCCTTCTTGGCGTGTGATGGCGGCAAGTGGATTCAGTTCGCTTGTCTCATCAAGACTGGCCACCAGCTGTTGAGCTCTATGAACCCAGCTCACTAATTGAGGAAAGGCATCGCGAAAAAGGCCAGAGATCCTCAAGGTCACATCAACACGCGGGCGTCCCAAAAGGGTCAGTGGAATGACCTCAAGATCCACAAGACGTCGACTACGGTGATCCCAAAGTGGTCTGACACCAATCAAAGCCAATAATTGAGCAATATCTTCGCCGCCATTTCGCATCGTGGCCGTACCCCACACCGATAGGGCGAGATGGCTAAGTGCTTCTCCCTGTTCAAGAAGATGCAAGTCGAGTAACCGTTCAGCACTTCGTCGTCCCAAGTCCCAGGCCGCCTCAGTAGGCAGACCGCGAAGATCAACAGAGTAAAAATTTCTTCCGGTTGGTAGAACCTCTGGCCTGCCGCGCGTTGGCGCTCCTGATGGTCCACTCGCCAAGCGATAGCCATTGACAGTTTTCAGTAATGCTTGCTTCTCCGCTTCAGCACAGGCAGAAAGCCGAGGCCAGATGTCACGTTGAATACGAGTGATTTGTGGATGATCAGTTGGTGAATGAAGCCAACAACAAAGAGGTTGAACCAGTTCAGTTGGAACCAGCAAATCTGATTCGCAGGGTTGAATAGTTTTTAGAAGGGTTTGTACCAAGATCAGTGCCTGATTTTCAATCCAGGCGACGGCATCACCCACTCGACGTGGTGATTGCAATCCAAAGTTGAGAAGAATCAGAACATCTGCCTCTTCGATCAGATTGCCCTCTTCATCGGCCCAGGGATCGAGGCTTAATTTGAGTTCCTGAGCAATGGCCTGGGTTAACCCAGGCAAATCTGCTGATGGTGCTCTTGCTAGGGCTAGTAACAACTCCAAACAAGATTTGTTGGAAGGAGATTGGCCAAGACAATGCAAGCCTGTTCGTATTTGTGACTCTTTCAATTCACAGAGGTAAGCATCAGCTTGATCGAAACATGCTTGCAAGATTTCACGACTTGGAGAAGCGTTGCTGAGTTCTTCGGGCAATCCTGGCCAACTGACCTTCTTCAAGGTTTCAATCAACTCAATCTCAAGCGTTTGAATACGTTCAGCCCCCACTTGACTGGCCTCAACGTATTCATCCAACAAGGCTTCAATCTTTAAAAGGTCTCCATGGAGTTCGGCTCTGCCTAAGGGTGGTGTGAGGTGATCAAGGATGACGGCCTGTCCACGTCGTTTGGCCTGTGAACCTTCACCAGGGTCATTGACGATGAAGGGATAAACATGAGGTGTAGGCCCGAGAGCCAAATTTGGATAGCAGGATGGACTGAGTCCTACCCCCTTGCCAGGAAGCCATTCCGCACTTCCATGTTTGCCAACGTGAACGAGCAGGTTGGTCTGATGAACCTTGCGAAGCCAGAGGTACTGAGCCAGGTAACGATGCGGTGGAGGTAGATCAGGAGAGTGAAGGTCGGCAATCTGATCAGCGTCATATCCACGACTTGGTTGGACCAAGACAACAACCTTGCCAAAGCGAATGCCATGGATGGCAAAACCATCAACATCGAGATCAATCGCCTGCTCTGGTGGGCCCCATCGCTTCAGAATCGGTTCAACGGCTTCGTTGGGAAGGTCGTTCCACCAATCCAAGTAACTCGATAAGGGCAGATGGGTAAGTGGTGGCCTTGAATGGCTTTCTGGATCATTTGTGCGGCCTGCCAGTAATGAACCCATCAAGCCCTGACTGTCCAACGGGATGGGATCAGAGCCGAGGTCATGACCACTGCGGTCCAACCAATTCAAAATCGAAACTGTGCTTGTTGGCGTATCAAGTCCAACTCCATTAGCCAGTCGACCATCCCTGACTGGATAGTTCGCAAGCAGCAAAGCAATCGATCGGTCAACAGGTTTGGCTGTTTGAAGTTTGATCCAAGCCTTTACATGAGCAGCAATCCATTCCAAACCTTCAGGATCAGGATCAAGACCATGCACAGCAGTCGCCAGTGATGATTCGGTGTTCTGAACAGTTCGAAAGGCTCCTGGTCTTGAGGTAATACGTCCATCAAGTTCTGGAAGGACCACTTGAAGAGAGAGGTCCAGGGGATTCAAGCCTCGGCTGCTTGCAAGCCATTCATCTCTTGAGGATCCACTGCTGAGTACCTGGATGACAGGAATATTCAGACCGTCCCAAAGCGGGGCTCCAAGATCGGCTTCCTGAAATTGGACTGACGCAAACGATGTCGTTGTTAGGACGGCAGCAACGTTCTGCTGATCAAAAAGATCGGCAACACCTTTCTGAACAACTGGATCTCTGAGGCTGCTGACCCAAATAGCTCGAGGCACAAGGCCTTGAAGACGAAGTTGTTGATTAATGGCTTTTGGAAAATCCAGGTCCTGCGCCTGAAGAAGAGCCCGATACAGCACAACTCCAACCTTTGAACCGTGTTCTTCCTGCCAATCCCATGGAGCTGGATCCTCCATGGCTTTAACCGCTAACTGATCTGCCGAAAGGGGGTGGCCATCGAGGAGATCTGACAACACAGAAAGAAGTGTTGACATGTTGTCGATGCCACCTTCACGTAGGAGTTGAGCAAGTTGATCAACAAGCCAACTTGGCTGACTACCTAGATGATGCAGTTCAATATTTTGATCGATTGTTCCAGCAAGAACGAGTAGTTCTCGTTGAGGCGATGATTCCTGCCAGATGCTTAATTGTTCGAGGCCGTAACTCCAATGGCTTCGACCACCTAACAAGCGAACAACGATGATCCGTGCTCCTTGGCCAGTTGTGGCAAGGTAATGATCGATTTGAGCAGGATGCTCAAGACACGAAAGAGGCAGGGCACGGATGCGATCTCTCCATGCGCTTTGATCTGCTAATTCAAGTGTTGAAGCAAGTGTTGCGACATCAGTCGTTGCACTGGTCAACAACAGCACCGATGCCTGAGGCTGCTCAACAAGAGCAAAATCTTCTGCAGGGCCTAACCCCGGGATGCTCGCAAGTCGATGCATTCAGACATTCTCCTGCTGATTGACCCTTAACAGTCCATGCTGGTGAGAAGATTTGGCCATCACGGCTTTTTCAGCAATGCATCAGTTCCTGCCCTTTGCCTGGTTTCAGGGACAGTGCGTTCCCTTTGATGAGGCCAAGGTTTCAATCGCCACACATGCTCTGCATTACGGCACTGGGGCGTTTGGCGGGATGCGGGCGATTCCAGACCCTCAAAACAGCAATGCAATGCTGTTGTTCAGGGCAGAACGTCATGCCAAGCGATTGAGTGATAGTGCCCGTCTTCTATTGGGTGAACTTAGTGAAGAAACAGTTCACATAGCCATTGAAGCGATGCTGAAGGCCAACCGACCACGGAAGCCGATTTATCTCAGGCCGTTTTTCTACACAAGTGATCTTGGTATTGCGCCACGACTGCACAACATCGAGACCGATTTCCTTATTTATGGCCTTGAGCTCGGCGATTACTTATCTCCTGAAGGCGTCAGTTGTCGGATCAGCAGCTGGACACGTCAAGAAGACCGCTCTTTGCCTCTACGCGGCAAGATCAGTGGCGCCTATATCACCAGCTCACTGGCAAAAACAGAAGCCGTACTGAGCGGTTTTGATGAGGCGTTACTGCTCAATAGTCGCGGGAAAGTCAGTGAGGCCAGTGGTATGAATCTGTTTTTAGTTCGAGACGGAAAATTGATCACGCCAGGAGTCGACCAAGACATTCTTGAAGGGATAACCCGTGCAAGCGTGATGGAACTCGCAAAGGAGATGGGCATTGAAGTGATCGAAAGGCCAGTCGATAAAACAGAACTATTTATCGCCGACGAAGTATTCCTTACTGGCACCGCAGCCAAAATCACGCCCATACGCCAATTGGAGTCAACAACTTTTGGCAAGGAACGGCCTGTCATGAACGCCCTACGGCAAAGGCTGATCGAGATCACAGAGGGTCGTGATCCGGCCTATGAGCATTGGGTCAGCCGCATTGACATCGGCAACGAATGAGACGACCGGATAGCCATTAGAGGCTGGATAGCCCTAAGAGACTGCAAACAACCAAGAGTCAGCTCGGTGTCTTTCTAAGATCACTCAACAAAGCGAGCGACTTGATGGCAACAGCTAGCCAGGAAGTCAAACCAGTCCATTCAGCATTCCTGGAGCGTTTGAATTCTCCAGAGAGGCCTGTACTGGTATTTGATGGTGCCACAGGCACTTCTCTTCAACAGTTGGGACTGAGCGCTGATGATTTTGGTGGTGTTGCCTATGAGGGGTGCAATGAATATTTAGTAAAAACAAAGCCAGATGCGGTCAAAGAAGTTCATAGGCAATTCCTCGAGGCAGGTTGTGATGTCATCGAGACTGATTCTTTTGGTGCAGCCTCCATTGTTCTCGCTGAATACGGATTGGAAGATCATGCATATGAACTAAATAAAACAGCTGCTGAATTAGCCAAGTCAATAGCGCAGGAATTCAGCACAGCAGAACAACCTCGTTTTGTAGCAGGTTCTATTGGGCCTACAACAAAATTGCCGACACTAGGCCATATAGATTTCGACACATTAAAAGAATCATTCAAGGAGCAGGCTGCAGGACTATTGGCAGGGAATGTCGATCTATTTATTATTGAGACTTGCCAGGATGTATTGCAAATAAAAGCAGCCTTACAGGCTGTAGAAGAAGCATTTTCAGATGCCGGAGAACGACGGCCATTGATGGTTTCGGTGACAATGGAAACCACTGGAACAATGTTGTTAGGTTCAGATATCGCTTCGGTTGTAACTATTTTAGAGCCATTCTCAATCGACATCCTAGGCCTGAACTGCGCGACAGGACCAGAACAAATGAAGGATCATATTCGCTATCTATCTGAACACAGCCCTTTTGCGATCAGCTGCATACCTAATGCTGGTCTTCCTGAAAATGTTGGCGGCGTAGCCCATTACAGACTTCAACCTATTGAACTCAAGATGCAATTGATGCACTTCATTGAGGATCTAGGTGTTCAGGTGATTGGAGGATGTTGCGGAACCACACCAAGCCATATTGCCTCTCTAGCTGATCTGTCTCGTGATCTTCGGGCAGTTGAGCGCCAAAATAAAAACGAGAAGTTGTCTGAAAAGTCAAAAAATAATGGCTACGAGCCATCAGCCGCATCAATTTATGGGGTCACTCCTTACCATCAGGATAATTCATTCTTAATCATCGGAGAGAGGTTAAATGCAAGTGGATCAAAGAAAGTAAGAGAACTACTTAATGCAGAGGATTGGGATGGCTTGGTTGGCATTGCCCGTGGTCAAATGAAGGAAAATGCTCACATACTTGATGTCAATGTCGACTATGTAGGTCGCGATGGTGAGAGTGACATGCATCAACTTGTAAGTCGTCTTGTCACCAATGTGAACCTGCCATTAATGCTTGATTCAACAGAATGGCAAAAGATGGAAGCGGGTCTCAAGGTGGCCGGTGGAAAATGCATACTGAACTCAACAAACTATGAAGATGGTGACGAGCGTTTCTACAAAGTACTTGAATTAGCGAAAGCTTATGGAGCTGGAATTGTTGTAGGAACTATTGACGAACAAGGCATGGCTAGAAGTGCTGAGAAGAAATTAGCGATTGCAAAACGTGCCTATAAAGACGCAATAAACTTCGGACTTCCAGCCTATGAGATTTTCTATGATCCGCTTGCTCTGCCTATCTCAACCGGCATTGAAGAAGATCGGCCGAATGGTCAGGAGACACTTAAGGCAATCGCTCAGATAAGGAAAGAGCTGCCTGGAGTACATGTTGTATTAGGCGTCTCAAATATTAGCTTTGGGCTTTCTACAGCAGCTCGTATCACACTTAATTCTGTATTCCTTAATGACTGCTGTGAAGCAGGTATGGATGCTGCGATTATATCTCCTGCGAAGATATTGCCTCTTAACAAGATTAGTGAAGAACACCAAAAAGTTTGCCGTGACTTGATTCAAGATAATCGTAGATTTGAAGGCAATGCCTGTACCTATGACCCCCTAACAGAACTGACAAGTTTGTTTGAGGGTGTTAGCGCAAAAGAGGCACGGGCTTCGGGGCCATCATTAGCGGATCTGCCAATTGAAGAGCGACTGAAGCAGCACATCATTGATGGCGAGAGGATTGGCCTGGACGAAGCGCTTACAGAGGGGCTGACTTGTTATGCACCTTTGGAGATAGTCAATAACCTTTTGCTGGATGGAATGAAGGTTGTTGGAGAGTTGTTTGGCTCAGGGCAGATGCAACTTCCCTTTGTCTTGCAGTCTGCGCAGACAATGAAAGCGGCTGTTGCTTTCCTAGAACCTTATATGGAACAAGAGGATGATGGTAAGCGCGCAAGTAAAGCTAAATTTATGATTGCAACAGTTAAGGGAGATGTTCATGACATTGGCAAGAATCTCGTCGATATAATCTTGACAAACAATGGATACGAGGTTATCAACCTCGGCATCAAGCAAGATGTTTCGGCGATAATTGAGGCTCAAAAAATACACCAGGCTGACTGCATAGCAATGAGTGGACTTCTTGTTAAATCAACAGCATTTATGAAGGATAACCTGCAAAATTTCAACGAAGAGGGGATCACGATTCCAGTAATACTTGGTGGTGCTGCCTTGACTCCAAGGTTTGTTAATCATGATTGCAGCGAGGTCTATAACGGAAAGGTCATCTATGGGAAGGATGCTTTTACAAACCTACGCTTTATGGATTCATATGTATCAGCTAAAGCCAATGAACAATGGGACGATCAGAAAGGATTCCTTGAGGGCACTCCTGAAGGTGTAAGCATTGGCGGTGAGAGTGTTACCTCTATCAACTCATCCGCTGCTTCTACGGATACCGCAGCAACAAGTGACAAGCCCAGCAAAGATCTTCAGGCTGCCAATAAAAACACTGATCGTTCTTCAAAAGTATGTGAAGAGACAGCTGTAAAACCACCTTTCGTGGGAGCAAAGATTCTCAATCAATCAGAGATACCTTTGCAGGATGTTCTGAAATATCTTGATCGCAATGCTCTTTTTACCGGTCAATGGCAGATGCGTCGCACAAAGGATCAAAGCGCAGATGAGTTCAAAGACTATTTGCGCATAAAGGCCGAACCGATTCTGGAACACTGGATTGATCGAATTATCAACGAGTCTTTATTGCAATCATCAGTCGCTTATGGATATTTTCCTTGTGGTCGAGAAGATAATAAAGTTGTTGTTTTTGACTCTGCTGGAGAGGAGCGACTGGGTTTATTTGAACTGCCCAGGCAAAGAAGTGGAAACCGTTATTGCATTGCAGACTTTTATAGAGATTTAGTCGATGGTGATCCAATCGATTTCTTGCCCATGCAAGCAGTAACCATGGGTAAGAAAGCTAGTGAATTCGCTAGCGAATTGTTTAAATCAGATGCCTATACTGACTATCTATTTTTCCATGGCCTTGCAGTTCAAATGGCCGAAGCTCTAGCGGAATGGACACATGCTCGTATTCGTGAGGAATGCGGATTTGCAGCAGAAGAACCAAAGAAACTCAGAGATGTTTTGGCGCAACGTTATCGAGGTAGCCGCTATTCATTCGGATATCCAGCTTGCCCGAACGTTGCTGATTCAAGACAGCAACTCGAATGGCTTGGCGCTGAACGAATCGGACTGACGATGGACGCAAGCGATCAGTTGCATCCAGAGCAAAGCACTACAGCTCTTGTGGCTCTCCATAGTCAAGCTCGTTATTTCAGCGCCTAAGCCGCTCAGGCCGCTCTTGAGCGCTGCTTGAGCAGGTCCATTGCTCTAAACCCGTCTAGAGGGCTATGTCTGCCTCTAGGAGGGCCTTTGCTTGAGTTATCGATCGGATGTTCGCGACTACATGGTTAAAAGCTTGTAGCTCTGAAATCAAGGTTCATCTCCTGGCCTGGCGTGCTTAGCGAATCAAAGATCCGTTTTGGTTCCAAGCAGTTGGAATCAGAAGGTCGATTTGTTATCGGTTTGATTGGCAGAGGAAGCAAGTTATTGCGTTGACTGTGGCGGGGGATTGAAAAATATTCACTGTTGAAAGCCTGTGGAGGGCTCAAAAAATACAGCTCACAATCTTCTCGCTTGCTTCATAGCCGTGAAGGCTTGGACTGGCGTTAGTCCTGGCAAAGGCTTTCCATGGTGTCAATCACCTCTTGCTGAAATTCTTCTAGTGATTCGGAATCACTGAGATCTAGCCCTTCACCAGCGGCATTCTGGGTGAGCTCATGAAAATGAAAGGCTCCTTCCCCATTAGCCAGGAACTCGATGGCCGAAGATTCACCGCTCTCACGAAAGGCATCGCAGAGGGCAAGAAAAGCACCGTCTTCGGGGAACTCCCAATCCATTGAGAAGGCATAACTGATTGACCTTTAACTCCTGCACCCCGGCATTCGTCAACCATTTAGACCAATTTTGTGCCAGTCCATATTCAGACTCCTCGTACTATGTGGTCGAGAGTTCGCCTTGAATGCCTGTTGAGCAAACAGTTTTCAAGCTTTTAGTTTTTCCGATGCATGCTCATATCCAATTTCCCTGACCTGATCGTTTTTTTGAATGTGAGCTTGAGCAGATCATAAAAAGCAGCGAGCACGATCAGCAGCGGATCAGGCTGCCCAAAGAGTCCATCCATGCCAAAAGGGAGGGAGCATTGACGCTGATCATTCAAATTCAGGCCTTTAGTGATTCGACTGATCGGGGCAATGGAGCCACGGTGGTTTGGTGTGGTGAAAAGCAACCATCAGAAGACTGCTGCCAGCGTCTAGCCAGCCAATTACGTCAATCTGAGACAGCTTTCCTTTGGCTGATCAACAAAGCGATATACATCCGCTGGTTCACGCCTATCTGTGAAGTCAACATCTGTGGACATGCAACGTTGGCGGCTGTGCTGGCGTTGGGTCAATGGAAACAACTAAAAGCAAAAGATTCAGTTCAGTTGATCAGCCGAGGTGGAGCTCTGCCAGTATCTTGGCGACAAGAAAATAAACGGTTAATTGGTCAGATTGTTCTCCCATCAGCGCCACTACAGCCCATAGGAGTCAAGTCAACATCACTAGAAGAGCAACTCGGTTGTGAATTAAAGAGAATATGGAGTAGTGAGATCGGATATTTCGTTGTCTTGTTGAGCGAGAAAAACCAACTGTCTGAATTGATTATTTCACCTTCCAAACTGCAAGACCCTTTTAGAAGGGGACTCGTGGTCATGCAAGCCAATCGTGATTCAACGCTTTCTGTTGATAGCCAAGTCGTCGATTATCAATTACGTTTTTTTGCACCTGGACTCGGCATTGATGAGGATCCGGTCACAGGTTCGGCCCATGCTCTCGTTGCCAACTATTGGATGAACACGCTTGATCGTGATTGGGTGATTGGCTGGCAACCATCTCAATCAAGCGGTGGCATGCGTTGTGAACGTGCTGGCTCGGGCATGATTCGTCTTATTGGTTCAGGTTGTGTGCTTTGGAGAGGCGAGCTCGAGAGTTTTTAAGCATGGGCTATTTGCTTTTTCGATCATCATCAGCTCTATTTTTTGCTTGTCTGATGATGCTCAATGGCTGCAGTCAGCATCAGGCTGATGTTGATCAACAGTTGATAAAGATTCTGCTTGAAACGAACCCTCAGAGCGCAACAGCTTCAAATAGCCATAAGAGCGACATCTCCATAAATCCCGAGCAAGGCTCTCCGCCGCAATCTAAGCATGCTTTTAAACGACCTTTATCCATTGTTCTAAGAGTTGGCTTGATCAGCCAAAGCCCGCCAAAAAACCTGAGAATCAGAAGCGAAGGCATTTGCACGCATCAATCCGGAGTTGTTCTGAATGAGCTTCAATTAGGACACATCCTGAAGACGTCGAAGCCAGGGTTTGTTCAATGCTCTACGACGTCACCACTAGGGATCATGGTGAATGGCCAGGCCTACATGGGGCAGGTTGATTTGATTAATCGTGGTGAAGGGTGGATAGCTGTTAACCAAATCAATATCGAAAACTATGTAGCGTCTGTTGTTGGAGCTGAAATGCCAAGCAGCTGGCATATCGAAGCCCTTAAAGCACAAGCTGTCGCCGCTCGCTCTTATGCACTTGCTCATATGGCACGTTCGGCTGATAGGGATTTTGATCTCGGTGATACAACACGCTGGCAAGCTTATTCGGGCCTATCGAGTCAAACTGCGCGCACCTTGCAAGCCACCGATGCCACCCAAGGAATTGTGTTGAGCTATCGCGGTGGAATCGTGGAAAGTCTCTATGCAGCGACAGGTGCGATCAGTCAAGAAGCCCATGGGCACCTTGGTGCAAGCATGAGTCAGCACGGCGCACAAGCATTGGCAAAGCAAGGGCTGAGGTTCGATCAAATTCTTTCCCGTTACTACAGAGGAGCGCAACTGGCACGACTTCAAAGCCGTGACAACTGAGAACTACTGGTATGCAGCTCTTCAACGGAGCGAGATAGCGCAACAACAAGGCGCTCTTGTGCCTTTAGAGACTCAACTCACCAGCCTTCGAGCTCAGCAAGGGGAGGCCTTTGAACTTCGCAGGCTGCTGGGAAAGCCTCCACGTCATCTAAGAAGCACTTCAGGTCCGAAGCAAAATCCATTCCTGCCATGGGATCCAAGGTTAGAGATCGCTTCCATTGGCAATGACCATGCCTTAATCCTCAACAAGTACCCCGTTCAGAAAGGACATATGTTGTTGATAACTCGGAATTGGGCTCCTCAGGAGGGCTGGCTAACTCGTAGTGATTGGGAAGCATTAGCTGCGGTTGATAAGGACACTCAGGGATTGTGGTTTTTCAACAGTGGTCCAAAAGCTGGAGCTAGCCAGCCTCATCGACATATACAACTTCTTAGAAGAGCAGAACATGAACGTTTTTGCCCAAGACAATCATGGTTTGAGAAACGATTAGCCTATCCTGAAGAAACGTTCAATTGCCTTACGCAAAGTTGCGCAGTTATCAACAGGACTAAAGACAATGTTGAATATGCTGGAGATATACTCATGCGTGACTATCTACACCTTTCATCGAAAATGGGCTTGGGTAGTCCAGAACGAAATGATCGGCCACTTCATTCCTATAATTTACTATTGACACCTGATTGGATAGCATTGATTCGTCGCAGTAGAGAAGAGATAGCCGGCTTCAGCATCAATGCTTTGGGATTTGCTGGGTACCTTCTTTCTACCCAGAATTCAGATCATCAATGGCTTTTAGAGAATGATCCTGAGTCTTTATTGGAAGCTGTTGTCGAGATAGTTCAGTGATTTTACGGTTGTCATCATGAGCAGTTTCATGGCTGGCTGGAATGACAGAGCAACAGGTCAACAACCAATGCTCAACTTCCTCATTCACCATGAAAAAAAAGCACAGTCGGCGCAATCGTCAAATCGAAAAACACCTTCAACTGGTTGGGCCCATCGCTCATTACTACGCATCACGCACAGGACATGATCGCGAAGACCTTAACCAAGTCGGAATGATGGGTTTAATCCTTGCTGCGCAAAATTTCAAGGTGAGTTCTAATGCGGAATTCAGTGCATTTGCAAGACCTCATATCCGCGGAGCGATTCTTCACTTCCTTCGTGACAAAGTAAGTCTGGTAAAAATACCCAGACGTGTTGAAGAACGTGCTCAGAAAGTTCTCAAGCAAGAATCCCAGTTTGGATCAAGTTCACCCTCCGAGCCCCTCAACCAACAAGATCAGCTAGCGGTTTCCTACTACAGCCAGAAAGGACGCTGGTTGCCCCTCGATGAGGGGATGATGGCATCCAGTCGTGATCAGTGGAGTTGCTTGGTCAATAAAGACAGAACAGCTTTGTTGAACAATGCCGTTTGTCGACTCAGCCAGCAAGAACAGGCAGCGCTTGAGCACGTCGTTATCAAAGGGGAAAGCCTTAGAACAGCGGCCAAATGTCTTGGTGTGAGTTCAATGACGATTCAAAGGCGCTTAAAAAAAGCATTGCAGCAACTTGCGATTGATTGTCAGGAGCTCAAACCTGGCAAATCATGAGAAGACTTTGATTCAGATGGCTGGCTGTTGATCACGTTGCATTTGATCCTCAAGGGTTTGCATTGACGCTTTGACTGCAGCCAGCCGACGTTCCAGGCCATCACTGATAAAACGGAGCATCTCGAGTTTCCGCTGCTGGTATTGACGGTGACGCTGACTTGGGTCGCTATTCGTTGAGCAGGCGAATGGGTTGAACATGATCGCTTGAGTATTAATGTCTATTCT
>CATBLW010000004.1 GCA_949486985.1 Prochlorococcus marinus str. MIT 9215 | reverse complement strand
GAACGGGACCGACGGGATTCGAACCCGCAACTTCCGCCGTGACAGGGCGGTGCTCTAACCGATTGAACTACGGTCCCAGATCGGATTCAGATCGACGGTGCTCGTCCGTTGGAATCTGATCTGCGTCGCTCGCGCGACATCGAAAGTATCGACTGTTGCCCTGCCCTCCGTCAATACGCGCGTTGCTCTGGTTCTGAACAACTTGGCTTCAGAACCGACTACGCCTGGATTTCAAACAGAACATCAGTTCTGAATCAAGACTTTCCAGCATTGCTAATCAGATCTGCATCCCTGCTTAGCAGTCAGAAAGTGTTCTCCCTGACAGCGCTTTGAGAAGACATAAAAAACCGGTGGCTATAGCCACCGGCGATGGTGATCCCATAAAGGGATGAATTCAGCTTGATCAGGGACGGAAGCCTGCAGGCTCGATCAGACGGACTTGGTTGCCACGGGCCGTGAACTCACGACCTTGATCGCTCTGCACGACTACTCGTCCTCCGGATTTGACACGAATCACACGGGCACGAACCCAGCCGAGAGCGGCTGATTCGAGGACCTTGACCACATCACCAGGTTGAAGATCCAACTCCATGCTCGAAACTAGGAAACTGCAGAAGGGGCCATCGGACGCGCCGTGGAGGACTTGAACCCCCGACATCAGGTTTTGGAGACCTGCGTTCTACCAACTGAACTAACGGCGCAAGGCGATGGACCCCTCGGCCATCACTTAAGCAATGGCATTGGATTGAACGAGGCCTAAGCCTCAGCGATCGAAGCGCTGCTTCACGCGGGTGGCCTTACCCACCCGTTCCCGCAGATAGAAAAGCTTCGCTTTTCGAACTTTACCTCGGCGTTCCACTTTGACGGAAGCCACTTGAGGGCTGTGGAGCATGAAGACACGCTCAACACCAATGCCTTGGAAGATTCTGCGAACAGTGATCGTTTGATTAAGACCACCATGACGCTTGGCAATGACGACGCCTTCATAAGGCTGAACACGTTCTTTGTTGCCCTCACTGATGCGCACACCAACTTTGACCGTGTCTCCGACATAGATGTCTGGGAGATCACTTTTCTGTTGGGCGTTCTCAAACGCTCTGATCAATGCATCACCACTCAATTTGACCACTGGGTCACTTTTTGATGTTGCATCCGCTACCACGGTTGAGGTTTCCTCACTCGTGGCTTCAGTGTTCTCTGTGCCCTCGCTTGGGGAGGTGTCTTTTGAATCCGCTGCCATCCAAGCTCCGGGTTAACTAGCCAAAGAAAGATCTTACCTGCTCATCATTCATGTATGGAGAGCTTTTTGGCATGCCAAACAGGCCAGATTTTCTGCAACGGCATGGAGGTGCCAGTGATCAACAAGTGATCACCACCCATAGCAGGCCTAAATCATTTAGTGAAACCAACATTTGCTTGGCTTGTTGACCAAGCCATTCGCCTCTCTGGAGGACCATTCAGCCATTTCAGATGATCCTCGGGAAGGCTCTTCAATCTTTGCCAAGCCAATCTTTGCCAAGCCAATTTTGGCTGATCCAATTTTGGCCAAGCGGTCGCTAAAAACTGCGAGAAACTCTGATCAACAGGGGAATGACAAGCCATGGAGCCAGCCAGCGGTGAAGTTGGCTGGCTGGTTGAAACCAGCTCATGGTTGCCAGCTGCGGTTCAGTCCCGTTTGCCTAACTCCCACTGCATAAAACAGTTTGCTTAACAACGAACAAACGTCTGCTTGGCACTTGTCGAGGAGATCTTGATAGCTTGAGCGGAATGGTCATGGACATAGGACCTCTGACGGCCACCCTTGCCACTGTGCGGATTCTCTGTCTTCTTCCCCGGCCCTCATGAATCTCTTTGCTGATCTGCTTGCCTCAACATCTGGGGCGCGCTCTGAAACCACTGGGCCGCGTATTCAGCAGCGGCGGGGAGTGGAAATCAAGTCAGCTCGCGAGCTGAAGATTATGCGTAAGGCCAGCAGCATTGTCGCAACGGTTCTGGGCGAAATCATGGCGATGGCAGAGCCTGGTATGACGACTGCTGATCTGGATGCTTATGCAGAGCGGCGCATTCGCGAGATGGGTGCGATTCCAACCTTCAAGGGCTATCAAGGTTTTCCCGCAAGCATTTGCGCGAGCATCAATAATGAAGTGGTGCATGGCATCCCTAGCGCAAAGAGGGTGATCCAAAACGGTGATTTGTTGAAGGTGGATACGGGGGCCACCTTTGATGGTTATGTCGGTGACAGTTGCGTCAGCATTTGCCTTGGTGATGTTCCCGAGCCAGGAAAGCAGCTCAGTCGCGTTGCTCAAGAGGCACTAATGGCTGGTCTGGCTCAGATCAAAGCTGGCAATACTCTTCTTGATATCGCCGGTGCGATCGAAGACCATGTCGTAGCCAATGGCTTCAGTGTTGTTGAGGACTACACCGGTCATGGTGTTGGTCGGAATCTCCATGAAGAACCTTCAGTGTTCAATTTCCGCACCAATGATCTGCCAAACATCAAATTGCGGGCTGGCATGACCCTTGCGGTTGAGCCGATTCTCAATGCAGGAAGCAAGCACTGCCGCACTCTCAAAGATGGCTGGACAGTTGTCACCAAGGATGGAAGTCTTGCGGCCCAATGGGAGCACACGATTGTGGTGACCAGCGACGGCTGCGAGATCCTTACCGATCGCGGCGATTGAGTTGCAGCCGTTTGGGATGTTTTTTGGCCTCGCTTCTGGCTGATCTTCTCTGCTTCAACTGTTCTTTGGCTCAACCCTGAGTAGACGTGAGTAAAGCGTTCGCCATAGCTCTGTGAGAGGCATCAGTAGATAGGTCAGAGGGTTTGGCGTGACAATGATTAGCCTCAGACCTAACGCCGCCTGGCAAATCACTTGATTGGCGACGAGATCGGCTGACATCAATCCGATTGGATTGAGATCAGAGCGGAAGGGACCAAGCACCAACTTGCGAATTCTTAAGGCCTTGCGTTGGTCATTGGAGAGGTTGTTGCTGCGCAGGCTTACGAGTTGACCGATTAATCGTTTGCTGAGTTCATAGGCAGGGCTGAGGGCTGGTTGGATTTCTGCTTCAGAGGTGTTGACCCAGATTTCGCGAGGCCGTTGCCCAGACTTGGCTTCAAGGGCAAGGCTCTCGAAGCGTTCCATCATTCGCCAACTGCTTAAAGCATTCACCTCAAGAGCTGTATTGAGGTCTTGAGGGGTTTGTCGGCCTTGTGGGTTGATGCCGTGATTAATCACGAGCACATCAAGGCTGGCCAGCATGCTGTCGAGAGCAGTTTCTTGGCCGCATTGCCAGCGGACCCATTCATGGGGGCCTTCGTTTGCTGGTTGATCAGGAGGGGGCGGACCATGTGTCAAGCCAATAAGCACGGCTCCTTTGGCTCGTAGTTGACGTGTTAGTGCCCTGCCCAGGGTGCCATTGGCTCCAGTGATGCCGATGCGGCAATTTGTCCAGCGATTGCTCAATGATTTGCTCTGTCCATTTCTTCAGCTTGGGGCATCCTTTGAAGTGAGCTTGTCGTTGACGTTGCCTTCGCCTTCTGAATCTGCCCAGCTTGCCTTGTTCGCCCCCTATTGCGGTGGGCGATCAAGGGAAGGTGAATTGCAGCAAGCTTTGCGGTTATTGGCGCAGGGCTCGTTGTCAGGCCTAAGACCTGTTAAGCAGACGGCAGGACACGGCTTCACTTTCACGTGGCAGGGAGCACGCTCACCTCTTGAGATGAGTTCTTGCCAGCTCAGTTTTCCCGACAGCCCAGCGGTTCGTTATGCCTTTGATGTGGAAACACATCAGTTGGTGGAATGGCTGATGGATTGGGATGAGCAGGCTGGGCCAGGTGATTTACCTGATAATTTCTGGACTTGGTTGTTGCTTGGCGAAGCGGAGATCAAGCAGGACGCTTAAATTGCCGAGCTAACGGAACAAGAAGTCCAAGCTATGGGCAAGACCTTGCTGATCGGATCTTGTGAGCCTTTTAGTGGCAAATCAGCACTGGTTTTAGGAATCGCCCGTCAATTGATGGAGGCGAATCTTCCGGTTCGTTTTGGAAAACCCTTGGCGACGAGCTTGGAATTAGACCAGGGTGATCTTTCAAGAGCCGCTCCTCTCCTCGACGATGACGTGCGATTTGTCGGCTCCACGTTGGGATTGGCTGAGGACCAACTGATCCCTTCTCTGCATTTGTTGGCAACGTCAACGGCCGATCAGCGACTGATCCAGGGACAAATGGATGCAGGAGAAGGCTTCGATGCACTGCGTCAAAAGCTTCAGGCTCCTTTTGATGGACTCACCTTGCTGGAAGCTGCCGGCAGCCTTCATGAGGGGCTTCTTTATGGCCTCAGCCTTGGTCAGTTGACAAGTCGCCTTGATGCTCCTGTTGTGCTTGTGCACCTATGGCAGGACAGCCGCAGTGTGGAGGTGTTGTTAGCAGCAAAGGAGAAGCTTGGTGATCACTTGATTGGCATTGTTCTCAATGCTGTGACACCAGAAGAGGTTGAGTCTCTGGAAAGAAATGTGGTACCTGCTCTTGAGGCCTTAGGGCTGGCTGTCTTCGGAGTCATGCCCCGCTCGCCGTTGTTGCGCAGCGTGACTGTTGGTGAGTTGGTGAGGCGTCTTGAGGCTCGTGTGATCTGCTGCTCAGAACGACTTGAGTTGCTGGTTGAGACCCTCTCCATTGGTGCGATGAATGTCAATTCTGCGATGGAGTTCTTCCGCCAACGCCGCAACATGGCCGTTGTCACAGGGGCTGATCGCACAGACATCCAGCTGGCTGCTCTTGAGGCTTCGACTCAGTGCCTGATCCTTACTGGCGCTGGCGAGCCTTTGCCACAGTTGATCAATCGTGCAGAAGAACTTGAGGTCCCGCTGATCAAAGTTGAACACGACACCTTGGCCACTGTTGAAGTGATTGAGCAGGCTTTTGGGCACGTGCGTCTCCACGAAGCGGTTAAAGCCACCTACTCGTTTCGATTGGTTGAAGAGCATTGCCATTTGGATCGTTTGTTTGAGGCTCTTGGCTTACCCGTTAATTAGTAAGAACGACTGCTAGTTTCATTTCATCGTTGTGGGGAAGTCCTTGAGTCGTTCATTGGATCTTCCTGCTCTTGATCGGGTTGACACCCTTGCTCAAGAGTTGGCCCTGCTTCAGGACAAGGGTGTGCGACGCATTGCCATGCTTGGCAGTCGGCATGTGCCGGTTGCGGCGATTCACCTTGTGGAATTGATGGCTCGATCGCTTGCCCAGGAGGGGCACTCTCTGATTACTTCTGGTGGCCAGGGTGTTAATGCCGCCGTGATTCGTGGTGTGTTGGAAGTTGATCCTTCAAAACTCACGGTGTTGTTGCCTCAGAGTCTTGATCGTCAGGTCTCAGAAATTAGAGATCAACTTGAGCGGGTGCTGCATCTGATTGAGAAACCAGAGCATGACGATCTACCACTACCGATGGCGAGCAGTCTCTGCAATCAGGAAATCATTAGCCGCTGTGATCAGCTCATTTGCTTTGCGTTTCACGACAGTGAAACACTTTTGACCAGTTGCCGAAGCGCTGAGGACATGGGAAAGGTCGTGAGTTTGCTGTTTTTTGATTGAACGCAAGTGGAAATGGAATTTGTCTTTTAGGAAGACAAGACCCAAGGATTGTCAGTATTCCAATTCATAAGGCAAAGATGCCTGGCACAAAGATGCATAAGACACAGGATTTATTGGTGATCAAGATTATTTTTGCCTAGGATTAAGAGCCTGACAATCGATTTCATGGCTGACACCTATTCTTTTGACGTTGTCTCAGATTTTGATCAACAGGAGCTCGTGAATACTGTGGATCAGGTCCGTCGTGATGTCGCTCAGCGTTACGACCTCAAAGATTCCAATACAGAGATTGAATTGGAAGAGGCTTCATTGGTGATTACAACCGCTAGTGACATGACTTTGCAAGCAGTTGAGGACGTGCTGAGACAGAAGGCAACCAAGCGCAATCTTTCACTCAAGATCTTTGATTTTCAACCTGCAGAAACTTCAGGTGGCAACAGGGTTAAGCAGACTGTGCTTTTGCGCAAAGGTTTGAGTCAGGAGTTGGCCAAGAAGTTGAGCAAGGCTGTTCGTGATGAGCTTAAGAAAGTCAATGTTTCTATTCAAGGAGATAGCTTGAGAGTGACGGCAAAGAGCAAAGACATTCTTCAGGCGGCAATCTCTTTGCTTAAGGAACAAGAGCAGAATTTGGAGTTGCCCCTCCAGTTTGAAAATTATCGCTAATTAACACCTTTTTGCGAATAATGGATCATGACTTAGTTGCCCCAGTTTGACTGTATTTAGTTTCTTTGCTTTGATGCAGGGTTGGTTTTTGGTTTCAACAAGGGCTTCTAATAAGAATAGCCTGGTTAGTCATTGAGTTGGATTTGCAGATTACTTGCGCCAGGATTGACCGATTCTATTTGTTTTTATCAGCCAGAATATTAATAGCGCCGATCCCCAGAATGGAAGCATGTAAATGGCTGCCATTAGACCCATTAGGAACACTCCGATTCCTGCTATTAGGAACATCGCAATCACGAATAGTGCCAGCCAGCGCCTGAGTCTCTTTGGCCAGAGTTGTCCTGTAAGTCGATCGAGTTCATCCTGAACCTTAGAGCGAGTTTTGAGAAGTTCTTGGAGGTGTTGCCAATGCCATTGAGCTGAATCTTCAGCCGCAGAGAAGTGCCTGCGCCTCTGTAGGCCAGCCCAAAGCCCTTGAGTATTCCCTAGGTAAGAACGCACTTTTACGCTTTGTGCGGCTAGCAAATTTCTATTGGTCTCATTGATCTGCTCGTCGAGTATCTCTAGACGCCTTCTCAGTGATTCGGCTGGGTCTTTGAATTGATGCCTTCCTGCCAGCTTTTCGATCGCGCCTGCTGTTTTGGGGTGATCGTGCCTGATCTTTTGCAAGGAGGATTGGGCCCAAGAAAATACGCCCATGTCTTCTGGTCTCTATCGGCTAGTTCCTGGGACCCTATCCGAGTGTTTCCTTTTCATGCTCGAAACGACGCTGGCTCTGTTTGTTTTGCGTCAATCTGCATGGATATGGATGAGTCACTAAAGAGCTGCTCTGCTTGATGATTCAGGAGAAAGTGTCTGAAGCTATTTCAGCATCATCAGCTTGTTATCGGATCGACTTTACGTATTCAGTTCTATTGGCTTTTTCAGTTTTCTTGGCCTAAATCAACTCAGCTTGAGTTGGTGTCAAGTGAGGTTAGGGCTTGAATTTAGAGAGGCTTTTCGTTGTCGGATGGATTGAGAAGGTCATCAAGGAGTGTTTGCTTCAGAGCGGCTTGTGGATCCGGTAGCTCGAGATGGTGGTCTTCAGGCTCGCGACCATCCAGTGCGGCTTGGAGCCCGTTGACGAGATCTTTGTTGCCAGCTTTTTGGGCAATCTTTAGAGCAGCTTCTAATCGCTGCTGGCGACCTTCGTCCAAGTCGTCCCATTTCGCTGGCTCTTTTGGCATTGAAGACTCGAGTGAAATGTGCAACTAGTTTGCGTCAGAATACTTGTTTGATGAAGAATCCTGTAATCGCTGTAGTGTTTGGACTGGCGAGTTGGCCGTAAGGCGTTCTTTATGGACCAGGATAAGCTTTCGATCAGTATTGAATTAGAGATAGATGATTTGAGGCTCATGTATAAATCAGTTTGTTTTCATCTTGAGCGGTGGCAGGGGTCGCCTGGACCTGAATTTTCCTGCCCTCCAGAGGAACAATCGTCTTTAATGTCTTTAAAAAGTTTTTTATATGCCGCAATTCTGGACTACAACTTTAGTAATCCAGAATAATTGATTCAGGGCGGAGGGTGGATTTAGGCGATAGTTTTTATTGGTATTTATATTTGATTTCGCGTCTGGTCTTCTTGTCCTACAGGTAACTTGGCGATGGCCTCGTCTCAAGCTTGCAAGCTTGCAAAGCTGTCTCTGAATGCCTGGAGTGTGGCTTCGATTTCTGCATCAGAATGAGCCAGGGATGTAAAGCCTGCTTCAAACGCGCTTGGGGCCAGGTAGACACCGCGCTCGAGCATGGCCCGATGCAGCTTGCCAAATAGTTCTGCATCGGTGGCTTTGGCCTCTTCAAAGTTCCTGACTGGCCCTTCGCAGAGGAAGAAGCCAAACATGGCCCCAATGCTGCTACCGGTGATCGGGATCTCGGCTTCCTTGGCCGCATTCAGGATTCCCTCGATCAGTCGCGATGTGGTGGCCTCTAGCTTCTCGTAGCTGCCTTCTTGACTGAGGAGTTCAAGGGTTTTGATTCCAGCCGTCATGGCTAGGGGGTTTCCGCTCAGGGTCCCTGCTTGGTACATGGGGCCTGCAGGCGCAACCATTTCCATAATTTCGGCTTTGCCGCCATAAGCGCCAACTGGCAAACCGCCACCAATCACCTTGCCCATCGTTGTGAGATCAGGAGTGATGCCAAATCGAGCCTGGGCACCGCCGTAGCTAACCCTGAATCCGGTCATGACTTCGTCAAAGACCAGTAGCGCCCCATGTTCTTGTGTGAGTTCTCTTAGCCCTTCAAGGAAGCCTGGCTCAGGGGTAATGAACCCAGCATTGCCAACAACAGGCTCAAGGATTACGCCGCAGATTGCGTCTGGGTTTTCTGCGAAAAGCTGCTTGACAGCCTCAAGGTCGTTGTATGGGGCGGTAAGGGTATTGGCTGTGGTGCTGCGGGGTACGCCGGGTGAATCAGGCAGGCCGAGTGTTGCCACACCGGAGCCGGCTTTCACCAGAAACATGTCGGCGTGGCCGTGATAGCAACCCTCAAATTTGATCACCTTGTCGCGGCCTGTAAACGCCCGCATGAGGCGCAGAACAGACATGCAGGCTTCGGTGCCGCTGTTGACGAACCGAACCATCTCAACGCTTGGAACGGCCTCAATCACTTTCTCGGCCAATTGGTTCTCGAGCTCGCAAGGAGCCCCGAAACTTGTGCCTTTCTCTAGGGCCTCTTGAAGGGCTGCGATCACCTCGGGGTGCGCATGTCCACAGATCGCAGGCCCCCAGCTACCGATGTAGTCGATGTAGCGGTTGCCATCGACATCCCAGGCGAACGGGCCTTTCACCCGGTCAAACACGATCGGCTGACCACCAACCGAGCGGAATGCTCGAACAGGAGAACTCACTCCGCCAGGCATCAACGCTTGTGCTGCGCTGAAGATGGCTTGGGAGCGGCTGGTGTTCAAGGCGGGAGCTGTCACGGGGACCGTAGCCAAAGGGCTGAAACAAACCGTTGGCCATCTTGACCCAAAACTGCCAGATGCGTTTGAACTGTGTTCGAACATCCGCTTGAGATTGACTCTGATTGCCTAGGTTGATGAGCAGATATGAGCACGTCGTGAACCACGATTGGGCCGCTCTGGACAGGGACTTGAGGCAGTTCTTGCCTCGGAAGGCAGTGGTCTCAAAGCGGCAGGAACTGCTTGTGTACGACTGTGACGGATTGACAATTGACAGGCATTGTCCGCCCCTCGCGGTGCTGCCAGAAACCACTGCTCAGGTGTCCCAAGTGTTGGCTTGTTGTCAACGGCATGGCATCCCCTTTGTGGCTCGAGGAAGCGGCACGGGGCTTTCGGGAGGTGCGTTGGTTGAGCAAGAGGCGCTCCTGGTCGTCACCAGTCGCATGCGCTGCATCCTCAACATGGATCTGGACAACCAGACCATTACGGTTCAGCCAGGTGTGATCAACAGTTGGGTAACCAGGGCGGTTGCCGGAGATGGCTTTTATTACGCCCCTGATCCTTCTAGTCAGGTGGTTTGCAGTATTGGCGGCAATGTGGCTGAGAACTCTGGTGGTGTTCATTGCCTTAAGTACGGGGTTACGAGCAATCACGTCTTGGGGCTGGAAGTTGTCCTGCCTGATGGCACGGTGACCCACTTGGGTGGTGATCTTGCCGAGATGGCTGAGCTTGATTTGCGGGGTGCCTTTATCGGCAGTGAAGGCACCCTGGGGATCGCGACGGCGATCACCTTGCGGCTGCTTCGTTCCCCTGAGCATGTGACTGTGTTGCTTGCTGACTTCTCCTCCATGGAGGCCGCTGGTGAGGCGGTTCGTCAGGTCACGGCTGCGGGAGTCTTGCCTGCCGGCATGGAGATCATGGACAACTTCATGATCAATGCGGTGAATGATTTGTTTGGCTTCGATGAATATCCTCGTGACGCTGCTGCTGTCTTGCTGATTGAGCTTGACGGGCAGGAGGCAGAGGTCTCCTCGGCTGCAGATCAGGCCACTGAGTTATGTCGTTGCGCAGGCGCTAGGCATATTCGTCGAGCAGAAGAAGAAGCCGATCGAGCATTGCTCTGGAAGGGCCGTAAATCAGCTTTTGCGGCAGTTGGTCAGATCTCGCCAACGTATTACGTCCAAGATGGAGTCGTTCCACGCAGCACCTTGCCCAGGGTCTTGGCAGCGATTGAGCGGCTGAGTCGGGAGCATGATTTGCCGGTTGCAAATGTGTTCCACGCTGGAGATGGCAATTTGCACCCTCTGATCCTCTATAAAGCCGACCAACCTGGCGTGGAGTCGAGGGTTCGAGAGCTTGGCGCAGAAATTTTGCGCGAGTGCCTAGCGGTTGGAGGCAGCATCAGTGGAGAACATGGCGTGGGCGCTGATAAGCGTTGCTATCTCGACTGGATGTTTGAGGCTGAAGATTTGGCCACGATGAGCTTGTTGCGTAGGGCTTTCGATCCCGAGGGGAAAGCCAATCCCGGCAAGATTTTTCCGACTCCTAGCAGCTGTGGAGAATCTTCCAGACGTCAGGTCACCCTTACTCGCGAAGGCAAGGTGCTACCGGCGGAAGCCTCTCTGTTCTGAACCTTTGTTCTGAACCTGTGTTTTGACTCTTTGTTCTGAAGCTTTGGATTTGGTCCCGACTGTTAATGGATCGATCCGAGAGTAAGTGCAGCCTCAGTGAAGAAGAAGGCCTTCGAATAGGTAAGCATTGCGAATGCTTAGAGCTCTTTTGATCTTTTCGATAATTAAGGACTGTGGCGACAATCTAAGTTTTACCCATCCTCTTTTGCAGGATGTAAATTATCACAAGGGTTAGGATTACTGGAACTACAAGTCCGGCGATCCCTAGTACATAACCAGCTTCTGTATCCATAGGTAGCAAGATTATGTAATCAATGGATTTATGGTAAGCCTAAAGCTGCAATAAAGAACATTCTGTTCTCGTTTGAAGAGGCTTGCTAAGAATTTGCTTGGGTCTGTCTTGGTCTGTCTGCCCCCTCAGGCCCGTTGCTCTCTGCTCGGCACTTATAGATTTGTTCAATATTTTTGTAATGCAGTTTGCTCAAAATAGATCCGTCGCAGGAGAAAAGATCTCAAGTATTAGAAAGAGTATTCCGAAAACTCTTCATCGTTTTCGGCTGGAGGCCAATTGAGTTCGACCATGACTGGGGCGTGATCACTGGGTTTCTCGTTCCCTCGAACATGTTTATGAATTGAACAGCTTTTGGCTTGAGCGAGAAGCTCGTCGCACAAGTAAATGTGATCGATTCGCCAACCGCGATCACGGTCCCAGGCGCCGCTGCGATAGTCCCACCAGCTCCAGTGGTTCGTATCGGGTTCGAATACGCGAAACACGTCTTGAAGGCGGTCTCCGAGAACGTTGAAGAGAGCTTCCCTTTCTGGCTCGCTGGCCATGATCCCTCCCGTCAGCTGATCGGGATTGTGAATGTCTCGGGCTTCCAAGGCGATATTGAAATCCCCCACCATGCAGAGGGGCTCAGACCGTTTCTCTTGTGCATTCAGATAGCGGTTTAGGCAGCTGAGCCATTCGAGTTTGTAGGGATATTTTTCAGACTGCAGCCCAGAGCCGTTGGGTACGTAGAGGTTCACCACACGGATGCCGTCGATCAAACCACTGATGACCCGCTTTTGTTCTCCCAAGCGTTTGGCTTCGGGGTCTTCTGGGAGCTCTCCGCTCATGCCGATACGCACATCCTCAAGTGGCTGTCTGCTGATCAAGGCCACGCCGTTGTAGGCCTTTTGGCCGTGAAACTTCACCTGATATCCATTGGCTTCAAAGGCTTCGCAAGGAAAGAGAGGATCATCCACTTTTGTCTCCTGAAGGCAAAGCAGGTCCGGCTGGGCCTCTTGAAGCCAAGCCTGAACTTGTTCGAGACGGGTGCGAACTGAGTTGACGTTCCAGGTGGCGATCTTCAACGGTTGTTGGCTTCTGGCGATGACCATTAGCATTGTCTTCATTACTTTTTAGGGGGCTCATTGACGTGATCAACCAAAAGCCCTTGAGTTATCAGCGCTTTAAGAAACTTTCTTTGCTGCCACTTTCTGTTGCTGCATTGATCCTGATGACCATCGTTGATCGCGTAGACGCCCAGGGCGGAGCTGGTTATCAGACGCCTCAGGAGCGTGAGGTTTATGGAGATGTGCCTGGAAGTAGCAGCAAAGGATCCATCCTTGATGCCACGAATCCCATGGAACTGATGAATCGAATTCGTCAGTCCACTGCGATGGATGAGGCGACACCCCCTTCTGATGCCATTGATGATGCTCTCAGGGCTTTGGACGCGGCGGAGTCTGATCCGGCTTTGTCGTCAACCCAGAATTCGCCTTAGGTGCTGATTGGGATCCAGAGCTTTCTTTGCGGGTTGAAATCAGGCCCCACTGGCTTGCTAGGCCATCAATGAGTGGATCAGGCTCATTTGAGTTTGTGCGACGTGCTCTCGCTTCTCTCAACAGCCGCTGAGCTTGCTGGCCCTTGCCTTGTTCTTGGCGAAGCATGGCAAGGGCTAGTAGGGGGCGAGCATCGAGAAGATCTTCTTTTGCCAGAAGGCGGTAAACCTTTGCTGCGCTCTCTTTTTGGTTCGCCTGGCGGAGCACATCCGCCAGCAGAAGGCCTAATGGCAGGCGCTTTCCTTTTTCCCTGTTCTCAAATTTTGTATTCAGCTCAGTAATGACGTCTCTCTCATGCCCAGCTTCCAGGTCGAGCATGGTTTTCATTTTGATCACTTCGAAGTTCTCAGGATTGAGAGTCAGCAAACGATTGATTTCGTTTTGGGCGGCTTGGAGTTCTCCGTTGCTTCTTTTTAATTCGGCAAGCATGAGTCCGAAGAGGATGGTTTCCGGTCTCTTGCTTGCCAAGTCCTCAAGCAGAGCTTGCGCCTCTGGGTAACGCCCTAGAACCAGTAATTGCTCCAGTAGTTTTTGCTGATCTTGCGGACTGAGATCTTGCTGTTGTTGCTGAGTTAGCAGAACGGTTGATTGTTGCTCAAGTTGCTGCCTAGGGCTCAATGATTTGGACCCGTGAGCAAGATGTCTTGAGCTCAGCCATCCCAGGCCAGCAGCTGCAATCATTCCTGCAACAATCAGGCTGATCCTTTTTGCCAGGATTAGCCCTGAAGATTGGCTAGTCACAGCTACAAGAAATTCACCTGTTCAGTCTGAGCCTGTTTTCAAAGGCTGGCTAGATTTGTTCACGGGCCAGTGAATGCCCTTATCTCTCAATGCGCGACCATCCCATTCCCCCGGTCACTGAGCCGTTGCAATATCGGGCTCTTGGTGTCATCAGAGGCACCTATCGCCCACAAGATCCTGAACAGTTCACCCGTGGATTCCTTGTGGATTCTGAAGGGGTTGAGCTTGAGGCCGTTGTGCTTGGTCGTGTGCTCACATTGATGCGCCGGCACTTGGCCATGGATCAGCCGCATCTTTGGGTTGTTTATCCCCGTTGCCGTGAAGCTGATCATCTTCATCTACAGATTGCTGGTATCTGGGAGCCAAGCACCTTGAATCAGATCCAATCGGATGAGAACGATTCGGAGGATGAGCCCGAAGCCTCTCAACCTGTTGTTGATCAACTGCCCGAGGGGGATGATTACTTCTCGATTCGTGGGGAATTGATCTTTACCAAGCCAGAAACGGGTGATTTGGTTCTCAAGGTCCGTCAGCAGCCCAGGGCGGATGGAAGTCGCCCACTACCTTTCAAACTTCAGTTGAAAGGAGACGTGCCATTGGAGCATTTGCGTCACTTCGTCAGCCTGGACGTTCGCCGTCAAGGCCAGGGACTTTGTGTTGAGAAGTTTGATGTCATGGGTCCGATGCCGACAAGAGGAGGGAATAAAGGTCGAGGTGGCGGTCGAGGCCCTCGTAATGCAGTGAGCCGGCGAATTGTCCGTGGCACGCCAACGAATTCTTGATGGTGGTGGTTGAGGCTTGCTTGTTGGGGCCATGACAGCACTGTTTGTCGATTGCCCGACAGGTTTGGCCGGCGACATGCTTTTGGCGGCACTGCTTGATCTAGGTGTGCCCAAAAGTGTTGTTGAGAGTCCTTTGGCAGCTCTTGGTCTTGAACAGGCCTATGGCTTGGAGGTCAACGAGTGCCGTAGTCAAGGCCTGAGGGGCCTTCGGGTCAGTGTTGAAAGCTTGGAGCCAGAGCCCCCGGATCGTCGTTGGCAGGTGCTGAGGGCTCGGATTGTTGAGGCTGCCTGGCCTGAGAGTTTGCGGCAAAAGGTTCTCGGGGTGTTCGAGGCCCTGGCGGAAGCAGAAGCATCTGTTCATGGCCAAGAGATTGACGAGGTGCACTTTCATGAGCTGGGTGCGATTGATGCTCTTGTTGATGTAGTTGGTGTTTGTGCTGCTGTTGAACACCTCAAGCCAGGCAGGATTTTTTGTGCGATCCCTCCGGCAGGACGAGGCAACGTTGCGACCTCCCATGGCCAGTTGCCCGTGCCGGTGCCGGCGGTGTTGGAATTGGCGCGGAGGCACCAGATTCCCCTGGGGGCTGGAGATGATCTCCCTGTCGGTGAACTCACAACGCCAACAGGATTGGCTTTGATGGCTGTGTTGTCTACGGAATTTGGCCTCCCCTCCTCTTTAGGGGTTCGATCCATTGGTGTGGGACTTGGACATCGACGCCTCGATCGCCCCAACCTGCTGAGAATTTGCGAACTTGATGAGCTCGCACCGGCAGATTCCGACGCTTCTGAGCTTGAAATGGACTGGCAGTCGGTGGTGATGCAGGCGGCCTGGATCGATGACGCGACGGCGGAGGATCTTGCAACGCTCAGTGACCAGTTACGCCAAGCCGGAGCCCTGGAAGTGGTGACGGAACAGGTGCAGATGAAGAAAGGACGTCAAGGCATCAGCGTTAAAGCATTGGTTAAGCCTGGGCAGGCCTCTGATTTGCGTCGGGTTTGGTTTGCCTATGGACCCACTATTGGTTTAAGGGAGCATTCCCTTGGACGCTGGCGATTGCCACGACGACAAGGACACTGCCCTACGCCATGGGGGCTTGTGCGTGCAAAGCAGGTGAGCCGTCCTTCGGGGCAACTAACGATCAAGCCTGAACATGACGATCTGCTGCGCTTAAGCATCGAAACAGGACAGCCTCTCGATGTGCTGCGCAAGGAGGTGCTGTTGAGGTCGGCTGATTTTGTGCCTGAGGAGGATTGGTCATGGTGACGATCGATTGGGAATCTTGGCTGTGCAGTGGCAAGCAGTGGCTGTGTAGCGGCAAGCAGTGGCTGAGCAGTGGCAAGCAGTGGCTGGCCAGGTTCCCTTTGCCAGGAGGTCTTCGCCTATGGATCACTCTTGGCAGCTTGGCTTTTGTTCTGGTGGCCCTGATCGGTCATTGGTCACAATTTGCTCAGCTCTCGATTCGTGGTTTCGCTTGGTGCTGGTTGGTGCTTGGTGTGGGCCTCAGTTGGGGGAGCCTTTTGGTTAATGCGCTGGCTTGGCGCGTATTGGTGGATTGGCTAGGACATCGGCCCAAGAAGGTTGCGCTCGTTTCCCTTTTCTTGCGTAGCAATCTGCAGAAGTATTTGCCTGGTGGAATTTGGCATTTTGTTGATCGCTTGCGGGCATTAAGACCGCATATGGGCGTGGGACCTGCATTGGCGTCTGTGTTGCTTGAACCTTTGTTGATGGCGGCAGCGGCCTTGCTTTTTGTTCCCTTTGGCGGTTGGCAATCGGGTTTGTCCCTTGCTTGTTGCCTGCCAGCTGTGATGTTGATTCCGCGTTGGCGCGAACCCTTGCTGATGCGTCTTGAACGGGCCAAAGCCAGTCAGCTCAATAAAGTCGATTTGGATTTGGTTGGACCTGTCGACCAAGAAGCCTTTGGGAGTGGTCGAGTTGGCTATCCCTGGAGCGCCTTGGCCATGGAGATGCTCTTTGTGGTTTGCCGTTTTGCTGGCTTTTGGTGTTGCGTGATCGCCTTTTCCTTGAACACCAATCTGTCTGTTGGGGAATGGCTAGCGGCTTTTGCTCTCGCCTGGACTGTGGGTTTAGTGGTTCCTGGAGCTCCTGGTGGACTGGGTGTGTTTGAAGCCACTCTGCTTCTGCGGCTTGGATCTCAGGTTCCGGAGGCTCCTCTTCTTGGTATCGCGCTCTGTTACAGGGTGATCGTTACTGTTGCAGATTGCCTGGCTGCTGCAGGAGTGGTTGGGGATCGAATGGTGCAGAAGCATCTCGCTCGCAGCGTGCCTGATTAGGCGTTATGGCTTTGGGCTAAAGGCTGATGGCCACTGGGAAGCGCGATTGGCAGGTTGAATTGGCAGGTTGAATGCCTCCTCCCCAATGTTTATGCATCCATATCCATTGGGGAGAGAAGGCTGTTCTGGTTGGCTTGGCTTCGGAAACATGTCAGTCCAGCCATCGAGAAACGCTTGTTATGTCAACATTTAAATGACGCTGAACTTTGGCTTCAGAGATGGAGGCTTTATCTAAAATTGATTTAGGTGTGGTGATTCTGCAAACTGCAGTTGCTTTGGGTGCGATTCTTACGGCGGCTGTATTTTTTAGAATCATACAGATGTCGATAAGATCTTTCCTTGCCAAGAGAAAGGATAAATGATATTTGGTTGCTGCATATTGTTGATAGAAGTACTTGGTTTTTAGGCGTTTGGGTATTTAGGCATTTAGGCGTTTAGGTTGATTTGGTTTTTGATTGGCTGCTCGGCCAATGATGTGCGTGATCGCTCTTGAATTCTTGTTGTTCTGCCTTTGAGTTTGCTCTTGGTTTGAGAGGATCTTGTGGAGAAGTTGCGTCGCATTGCTTTGATGGACTTTGCCGTAAATTTGATTTGATTCGTGTTTCTATATCAGCTTTTTATTGGTTGCTGGTTCGGTTTATTGTTTGTGGTGATTAATTCTTCAATTGTATTGATTGAGAGGAGGACTGTTGCTTTCTAGTTGTCTTGGATTGATGAAGTTCCGCAGGCGATTCGCTGGCCCCCTCCGCCTAAGGGTGGGGTGTCGCTGTAGTTGTCTCCGCCTGCGTGAATGATCAGTGCTTTGTTGTAGAGGTCGGAAACCTCAAGTCTTGGCGCCCTGGCGGTAGCAATGGCTTCGTTGTTGAGATTGGATACGCTTAGACGGCTTAAGTCTCCACGGTGTCCATCGCCATCTGGCCCAAGATGCTTGCCAGTCTTGTCTGGATCCCAGTGTCCGCCCGCGGCGAGTCCGGCCAAGGCGACCCCGTCTTTTTCTCCAGGGCCGCAGTCGCCGATTTCATGAAGATGGAAGCCATGCTCTCCGGCAGGTAGGCCATGGAGGCTTGGCTTGATCACAAGGCCTTGAGGGCTGTCGCTTGCGATTACTGAGCCAATTGAATCGCCTATCCCTTGTGATGAGATTGAAAACATCTCAATTTGTTGTTCTGCTGCTAGCGAGGGCAGGGGGGTGAATAACCCGAATGTCACTCCCAATGTCACTGTTATTACAGACAACAGAGTGATCGGGAGCAGTAGCAGGTGGCGCATGAGTAACTTCGGTTTGGGTTTAGGAGAAAGGCTTGTTTAGTAAGAAAAGAAGAACAGCAAATCCAATTGCAACGAATGTCGAGTTTCTGTTGATGAATACTAGCTTTTCTTGCTTGCTATTTAGGGCGGCGCCGTAAGCAGCTCCGTAAACGAAGCAGAATATTAGAGTTGAAATTAGTAGGGCAATGGGGCTCATTGAATTCTTGGAAATTATTGAAAGTATAAGTAGATATCTTGATGGGGCAAGTTGGGTCTCAATTGCTTCTGGGCTAGGGAGATTGGCTTGCTGCTTGAGAGACGGTTTGTTTCTTGATTTGTTGTTGGGAACTGTTGCCTTGGTTTAGTCCTGGAATTAAAGCCAGGGAGGCGATCAGTCCAAGCGCAATGATCATCATTGAGGGGAGTAGGGATTCGGCCATGCGCTCATCTGCCGCGTATTGGTAAAGACGTACGGCCAGGGTGTCGAAATCGAAGGGGCGCAAGACGAAAGTCAGAGGTAGTTCTTTGATCGTGTCCACAAAGACGAAGAGGGCGCCCACCAGGATCGGGCCTCTTAGAAGTGGCAAGTGAATACGTCTGAATACTCCTTGCCAGCGGCAGCCGAGTCCCATTGCTGCTTCATCAAGATTGGGTGAAATGCGTTCGAAGGCAGCATCCTGGCCTCCTTTTGAGACGGCAAGGAAGCGGGTGCTATAGCCCCAAAGCAATAACACGATGTTGCCGAACAGCCAGGGCTTGGCGCCAAAAGGGAATAGTGCAATGGCAAGGACGGCCCCAGGGATTGCATAGCCGATTCCTGAAATGAACGACAAACTTGACATCCATTTCGCTGGATTCCAACGCTTGGCGACAGCGAACACCAAGCTCGCCAATACCGTGATGGCGGCTGCGGCAAAGGCTAGGGAAAAACTGCGAAGGCTTAGTTGAATCAGATCTTCTGACCAGTCGGGGGTGGCTTGAAGTCGAGCCAGTTGATCCAGATTGCTAAGCATCCAGAACATCGGCACTCCGAGGGTGAAAAGGGGGGGGGAAAGTGCAAGAAGTTGGGCGCAGATTGCACGCCATCCATGAAGTTGCCAGGCCGGGGCCTGGCCTCCAGCAACACCTTCACTCCATGTGCGGCTGCGAGATCTGAGGGTTTTCTCATAGGCGACAAGGGCCATGACGATGACAAGGGCAATGAGTGCCAGGCCAACGGCTCCTGAGGGTTCGCCGGTCATTTGCCAGATCTCGACAATGCCTGCAGAGATCGTTGGGATGTTCAGGAGTGCAACGGCTCCAAGCTCGTTGACCACTTCCATTCCCATCAGTGCAATTCCGGCACCAATGGCTGGCATTGCCATCGGTAAGGCAACCCTGCGGAAGCTGTTCCAGGGACCAACTCCAAGGCTCCGACAGGCTTCAAGTTGACTGCGTCCTGAGATTGTGAAACTTTCGCTGCTCAGTAGAAAAACGTAGGGATAGGTCGTTAGGGCCATGATCAGAATTCCCCAGCCCATTCCGTAGATACGTATGGCGTTGCGGCTGCCAAGATCGATCAGGATGGCTGAAAGCAAATAAGCCGGAGTCGCAAGCGGGATTAGCTGTGCAACTTGAAGAGCTCTTCTGCCGGGGAAGCGACAGTTGGCGAGTATCCAACCATTGGCTGTGCCCAGCAATCCTCCGAGGAGAGCTGTTCCAATCAGCAAGATCAGGGTTCCCTTGACTTGTTGAAGACCATCAACTCCAAGGCTGGTGGATCCATTGATGAAGCCCTGGAAGGCTTCTCCGAGTAGGCCGATCAATGGCCATAGGGCAAGAATGCCCAGCACCACTGCCATGGCGTTGAGCAGGAGGCGGCCAGGCTGCCAGCGGCGGGGTCGCTCCTGAATGGCTGCAGGCTTTGATGGCGCGACGTGTTGGCTCATGGAGGTATCAATTTCAAGCTTTTGAGCCAGTTAGAAGAAAGGGATTGTTTTTCGCTGGCAGGACGTTTTGGAGATGGCACAAAAACTTTTTTGCCCACAACAACATTGTTGAGTTGTTGAGCAACTTTTTACTTTGAGGTCTATGGCCTCAATTCGATTGTTGCCAGAAGGGATTTATTGATGAGAAGGCTCAACTGGATCAGTTCTCATTG
>CATBLW010000003.1 GCA_949486985.1 Prochlorococcus marinus str. MIT 9215 | reverse complement strand
CTGCTTTCTGTTTGGTCTCAGCTTTTTTCTTTGCGTCTGCTTCAGCCTTTTTCTTTGCTGCTGCGGCTTTCTTTTCGGCTTCGGCTGCAGCTTTGGCTGCTTGCTCGGCGCGATAGCTGGTTGCTGTTTTGTTGTCTAAGAACTTGAGCGCACCAATCAGGATTGGTACGTGCGCCAATCCGCCGAGTATTACTTGAGTTTGGCTGTAAGCCATCTTGCTTCTTAGGTGTGCAGGCCTAGCTTATGCAGAGAAACAAACTAACGGCGTTTTGCTTGTCTTTTTGTTTACTAAGCATTCAATGCTTTGTTCATTGGCCGACTGTGACTGGCTTGCGGCTAACGAGTAAAAGAAGACGTCCTGCTAGGTGAATATGCCGTGCATGGATGCTTCAATTGACACATGCTTGTGTGTCTAATTGGTTTTGAGAGCTGTCTTTGTCGATCCCTTTTTGGGATATAGGCTTTTTCAGGTTGAATTTGTTCGAGTGCCGATTTTGAGGTTTGCTTATTGATTGGTTTTGCGCGTTTTCTTCCAGGGATTGGCAGGAGTGGCTTGAGCTATTTCTGAATTCAGATTGGCTCGCAAAACTTTGCTTTCATAGTGTTGCCTTGATTGGCGGCTGCTAATCCAAGATGCTTTTTGAGGACATTGCATCGACTGATGAGTTGTTTAAGGCCAGCGATGCATCTTTGGAGAGGTTTGCATGCACGAACGGCCTGACTTTTGTTCGGAGATATTTGATCTAATCACTTTTCTGTAGAGGACTTGATTTGCCTATTTGGTGCTAATGAAAAATACTTTTGGCTTGAAGTTGGTTTGTTTTCGGAACAGATTTGTAGCCGAGAAGCTCTTTTGATAGGCGATCGCGAGACCGTGCACCTGAAGCCGCGCCCCTGAGGCCGTGCTCCTGAGGCCGCGAAAACAGTATCTCAGTAACGTTTTGTAGAGATTTGCCGGCTTGTGTTCTTGGGGCTGCCTGTCTCGTCATGGTTCCTGGCCTGTAAGGGTTGCTGTAGCCATCCCTGGACGCGTCAGACTGGTTGAAAGCATTCCCAAGCACGCCATGGCAAGGAAGTATGGAGAGGATCAACGTCGTGCTGTGCGGCAAGTGCGTGAGGGCCTGATGGAGGAGATCGAAACCCTGTATTTCAAAACTTTTGAGCAACTGAATGATCTTGAACTTGGAGAGGGTGCAATAACCAAGCTCACCCAGCTGCTGCTTTATGCAAAAGAAGCAGGCATTGCTCCGCTGCGTGAAGAGATTGAGGCCTTGAGAGGATCAAATTCATAGTCATTCGATCAGCTTGATCGGATTATTTGATGAATGGCTTGCAAGTTGGTTTTGGTTTGCGATCAGCGCAGCAGCTTGGCTGATACGGCAACAGGGGTTCCCCTGGCGCGATCAGCTCTCTAGGCTGTAGCCATCTTTCTGGATCTAATGGAATCAGCGAATTCCTCATCCGGCGATCCTCAGGTTCGTGTCGACACTGCGACACCTAGTCACTCACTTCAATCTGATCAGAGCTTTCGAGATCGTTTCGAAAACTTCTTGCCGATGATTCAGGAGTATTGGCCTGGAGTGCCTTGGGACACGCTGGAGGCGACCCGCGGCAGTCTTGATGAGGTCGTTCGGGTGATTGCACAGCACTCTGGTCTTTCGACGAAAGGGGTGCATGAGCAACTTGATCAGTTGATCAATGTTGCTGGTGATCGAACAAGGGGGCTGGCCGAAAGCTTGGAACCCTTGGAAAAACAGCTAGAGCAGCTACTTGATGAGCTGAACAGCACCCTCCGACCTCGCATTGAACATCCTGTTCGCCAACGCCCATTGCTAGCTATTGCCATGGCTGCGGGAATCGGTGTACTGATTGGAAGCATTCTTTCCGGAGGGCGACGGTCTTCATGAGCGATGAGCAACGCCAACGCGGATTAGGCGCCGCTGCACGAGTCACTGCCATTGCAAGCTCGGTGATGGATTTGCATGTGCGTATTGCTTTGCAGGAGGTGGATCGCGAGAAGCGTCGTTTGATTAGCGGCGGTGTTTTCCTGGCGATGGGCGGCACCTTGATGTTTCTCTCCTTGCTGGCTGTTGAAGTCGCCTTGATGCTTTGGATGCAAGCAGCTTGGGGCTGGAGTTTGATCCAGGGGTTGCTGGTTATGGCACTGCTTGATGTTGTCTTGGCGGGTTTGAGTCTGCGCATTGGTGGCCATCTCGCGAAGGGGCCTTACTTGCCACAGACCCTGGATGGCTTATCGAAAACCACGCGAGCTGTGCTTGGGCGCTCCTCCTAGGGATTGGTTGTACTTCTTTCAGTCATCAGTGGATTGAATAGTGCAACCAGCGGCAGTCGATACCGCCATTGCTGATCGGGATGCGGCGGCTAGCTTTCATCTTGAGTGAGCCACTGAGTTTGGGATTTCCACTCAGTAGCCAGAGCTGCCAACCGGAGGCGCGCTCTTTGGCGAAACGGCCAAGGTCTTGATAGAGAGCTTCGAGGTCGTCTTCTCTGCCGAGCCGTTCGCCATAGGGAGGATTGCAGACGATGATTCCTGGCTGCTCCGGCAGGATCAAATTGCGGAAATCATTGCTTTGGATGCTGATGGTTTGCTCAAGCCCTGCTGCGGCAACATTCGCTTGCGCCTGATTGGCGATAGTTGGCTCCTGTTCGCAGCCAATGATGGTTGGCAACTGTTCGTTGCGGCGTTCTCTGCGGCTGGCCCGTTGTTGTTCCTCTTGCCAAAGGTTGGGCTTGAAATCTGCCCAGCCTTCAAGCAGAAAAGAACGGTTGAGCCCCGGCGCTAGGCCAAGGGCCTGACTGGCCGCTTCAATCAGCAACGTGCCAGAGCCGCAGAGGGGATCCACCAAGGGCACGCCACCATCCCAGCCGCTGAGGCGGATCAGGCCAGCGGCCAGGTTTTCTTTCAATGGAGCGATTCCCATCGCGGCTCGGTAGCCGCGGCGGTGGAGGCTGCCAGCTGATCCATCCAGGCTCAGCACCGCACCTTCCCGATTCAGATGCAGGTGTAAGCAGAGATCAGGGTTGTCGAGATCGATATCAGAGCGTTGATTCCAAAACTGTCGTTGCAGATCAACGAGGGCGTTTTTTACCTGTAGGGCCGTGAAGTGGCTATGGCTGAGTTCAGGCGTGCTGCCGGTGACATCAACGCGAAAGCTCATGGATGGATGCAGCCAGCGTTCCCAATCGAAGGCTGATTGCACACCTTCATAGAGCTCTTTTGGCCCTCGGCAAGGGAATTGGGCAATCTCCCTGAGCAGGCGAAATGGCAGGCGCGCTTGTAGATGCAGCCGATAAAAGCAGGCCATGTCGGCTTCAAAAGCAGCAGCGCGCCTGAGGGGGCGTACGGCTTTGGCCCCTAGAGCGGTGAGCTCTTTGGCGCCTTCTTCTTCTAACCCTTGGGGTAGTACGGCGATCGCTTGCATTGACCTTCTAGATCCCGTGGGTTGTTGGGCGATAGACCAGCATTCCTGTCAGAATGGAACTGTCCACCTTTTGGCGGACTAGGTGATCCACACCAGTGTCTCGGACAGCGGTTCGATTCCGCTCAGCTCCATTTACTTTTTGGGGCTGCAATGGTTTCGACGGGGTATGAGGAGGGTGACTGAAGCCTGCTCGGTATGAGCAACTACGTAACTGCGAACAACATCGTTCGTTTCTCCCGTCAGACAGCCCCTGTTGCTGCCTGACCCTTAGGGGAGATGGGGTGAGGTCAGCCTTATCACCCAAATGACCCATGGGGCCTGGAAGGGCCCCTCTTTTATTGCTATAACAAGGGTCTAGAAAAGACGTTTTCGGCTCTTTTGTATTTCAGGACAAATTTCAGGACAAATTTAATGGGTACTTCTTCGCCAGCTGTCCCATCTGAAATCAGCGTTCTGGACTACGCGATCCAAAGACTTGATCAGAAGGATTTTCGGTTTCGCCTCAAGGCTGCTCTTGCTGAATTGGATCTAGATACAAGAACCACCAAGGCGCTCAATTCCGCGCTTAATCGTTGGGGCCTTCTCTAATGGCCAAAAGAGCTGCAGTTGTTGATCGAGTTGAGGAAGCCCATTCCATGCTTTTGCAGGGCTATAGCTGCACAGCTGTGGTGGCGCACTTGGCACAGAGCAAGGGGGTGAGTCGCCGTACCTCTCAACGGACTGTTCAACAGGCTTATGCCTT
>CATBLW010000002.1 GCA_949486985.1 Prochlorococcus marinus str. MIT 9215 | reverse complement strand
GGCAAAACCAAGGTGAGCGCACCAGGCCAATAACGCTTTGCCATAAACCATGCATCCTCCAAGGCCAAAGGTGAAACGTGCTTCAAAAGCTCTTCCGCATTAGCACCCATGAGAATCAACGGTTTATCCAAGGGTCTTTGTTTGATGCTCCAGAGCTTTGCAGCGTGCTCTGGACAAACCGCCAAAGCAGGCAGGGTATCTGTAGGCAATAAAACCACTGAACCCGAATGCAATCGCGCTGCCAGGCTGCTGGCATCAAGAATGGAAGAAGGTGACAGTTTCATCTTTCAACCCGGCAGAGGCAAAGAGACAGGATGCCGACCAAGAGCAAAGCGCCTGACTCCCTGCAAATCAAATTTGAAGGCCACATCCGTTAACCCTTGATCCCTCATCAAAATCAACACGGCATCACTCTGGTCATGGTGATGCTCTAGCAACAGCAATCCTCCAGGCCCAAGAGCCTTGGTGGCACCAGCAATGACCTGGCGACATGACTCCAAGCCATCCATGCCACCAGAAAGAGCCAAATGAGGCTCATGGTCCCTAACAACAGGTTCCAATTGAGCCAAAAGCGCTTGAGGGATATAGGGAGGATTAGCAAGCACCAAGTCGAAGGAGCCCCACCAAGGTTGCAAAGGCTCCCACCAACTACCGCAGTGCACAGTCCAAGAAGCGGAAGGGGCTAACCGCTGGAGGTTCCTCGACGCCAACATCAAAGCCTCCTGACTGCAATCCACCGCATGACCACGCCAACGAGGCAAGGCTCTAGCCATAGCGACGGCGAGGGCACCTGATCCCGTTCCCAAATCGGCCCAACGCCCACTGGACTTGGACTTGACATCCTCCAGGGCGAAGTCCACCAAGAGCTCAGTTTCCTGGCGTGGGATCAAGGCTGCTGGACTCACCTCGAGTTCGATATCTCGCCAGGGGCAACGACCGATGAGGTGCTGCAAAGGAACATGGTCATCAAGATGACGACGCCAAAGCTTTTCCAGCTGCTCCAAGGATTCCCCCAACTCCACTGGACGATTTGAATCGAGATACAACTGTTGCAATGCACTCCAAGCCAATCCACCAGCGAGATCCAACAGCCAGTCGAGATCAACAGCTCGACCGCCAATCGCCAACTGCTGACGCCGCCATGTCAGAAGCTTTTCGGCGTGAAGCTCCTGCCTTTTCATCAGTAGAGGCTAAGCCGGACGCCAACGCAAGCCAGGCTCAGCCACCAACAGACCTTGCAACTCAAGCTGCAGCAGATCTTCCGCAATCTTTCCAGGAGGAAGCTTGAGGCACTCCACCAAATCCTTCATCGAAGCACCATCCCCCAAAGCCCTTAACAGCAAGTTATTTTTCTCATGCTGAGATTGCCCACCAACCTGTTCGACAAGCTCTGAATCGGCCAACTCGGCTGAATCGGATGACTCGGCTGCACCGGATAACTCAGCTGCACCGGCGGACTTTGCAAGTGGCCCAGCACCTAACTGGCTCAAAAGAGATTCGGGACTCAGCAAAGGGAAAGCCCGATCAAGCAAAAGCGCATTACTACCAGCAGCCGACCAACGCCTCGCATCACCTGGCACCACCCCAACAGGACAATTCATCTCAAAGGCCAACCTTGCAGAAATCAATGCACCGCTACGTTCTGGACATTCAACAACAACAACAAGCTTGACCAAGCCCACAAGTAATCGATTGCGTGCAGCGAAATAAGCACGCTGCACTGGCACATTTTTTGGCTGCTCTGTCAACAGCAACCCCGCAGACTCAACCTCAGATTGAAGAGCCGCGTGCTGAAGGGGATACGCACGATTCAAAGGCGTTCCCAATACAGCGACCGGAACGCCTCCGGCCTTTAGACAGCCACGATGAGCAGCTGCATCAACTCCTTCCGCGAGCCCACTCACGACCGGCCAGCCTGAATGAGCCAACGCTTGGCCAAACTCTTCCGCCACACGAACCCCATGTGGAGAAGCCTGCCGCGTGCCCACAATGGCCACGGCCTGACGATCACCGAGGCAACGCCAAAGAGCCGCCCGCCCCTTCCAAAACAATGCCAAGGGAGGGCGTTTCAAAGACCGCAAGCCATCTGGCCAAAATGAATCGATTGGCAATAAGGCCTCATCGGGGACTTGGATGCTTGGCGCAACTCCCCATTCACGCCGATGCAAGTCAAGCGCTTGAAAAAGATGCGCTGGCCAAGGCAACGCCTTTCTCAATTGCTCTTCAGGCCAAAGCCATATTTCAGCCAGCCCGACTTGGCTTTGCCTCGCCAATGCTTCAAGGTCGCGCATGCGCGCCACGCCTAAGCCCTTGCATCGACTCCAGAGCCACCACCACCGACGCGAGTCCAAGCAACTAGTTCATGTGTACCAACTATGTCACGAACGTGCTCAAGGGCCTAGTTGCAGCTTGCGCAAAGCCAATGCAAGTAATTCTGGGGGCTGACGCAACACTCTGCTCAGGCCACCAACCTGATGAACCAAAACCAATTCCACTAAGGCTTGGACCGCCATCTCGCCATCTTCTCTGATGATCACAGTCTTCCAAGGCCAACGGGCTCCCTTCTTTGGTAACGACCAACTCTCTAAAGAGACGGTCTCTCCATGAGCAAGCGAACGCAGGTATTTAATCTCCAATCTCACAACAGGCATCTGCATGCCCTGGCGGCAAAGCTCTCGATAGGTCAGCCCCACTGCAGCAAGAGCTTCCACCCGAGCTTCCTCTAACCAAGACAGATACGCCCCATGCCACATCACACCACCATGATCGGTGTGCTGTGGCAGAACCCTTTTAGAGAGGAGCCAGGGACGAGACGTCAAGTTCTCACTCGTCATGCAAACCAACTAGATATCCAGACATAGGGTGCGTGAAGCACTGCTGAAAGAGATGTTCCAAAACCTATTAATTGCGGATTCAGGCCAAGGTCATGTTGAAGAAATGATAGGCATGCTCCGCAATCTTCCAGGCTTCCGGGATGCTCGACTCAATCTGCTTTATGTCGTCAAAGCAAAAAGCACCTCAAGCGCTTCCGACATAGAGAATGCATGGGAAGAAGGTGCTGCAACCCTTGCAGGAGCATTAAAAAGAATGCGCCTGAACCCAAATGACGTCAACACAATCATTCGCCAAGGGGACGCCAAGCAAACTGTTCTCAAGGTTGCTGATGAACTCAACGCCGATCTAATCGTGATGGGATCGAGAGGCCTTGGTCGCCTTCAGTCGATTCTGTCGAACAGCACCAGCCAATACGTTTTCCAGCTTTCAGAGCGTCCGATGCTGCTCGTTCGTGACGACCTCTACATTCGCTATATAAAAAGCTTGCTTGTCACAATTGACGGCACCGGAGTAGGCGACGACGCCCTTCGACATGCGTGTGAGATTGTGCGTCAAATCCCCGGCGGCCAACTAACAGGCATTCACCTAACCAGACAGGACCTAACGCCTACGCGTGGAGGCAGAAGCAAGCCCGATCAAATCCTTGATGCTGCTGTCAAACGAGCGAGAGGGATGGGGGTAGAAATGAAGCCGATGCATCGCACGAGTCCAAACATTGGGGTCGGAGTCTGTGATGCCGCTGTTGAGACGAAAGCAGATCTTGTGTTGATTGGCTCTCAAGATCGAAGGCCAATGTTTGCAAGATCGCTAGTGGATTTGGAGAAGCTGCTTGGCAGCTCAACAAGCGACTACATCAGAGTGCATGCGCCCGCTCCAGTCCTAATTGCAAAAGAACCTGAGAAAAGTAGACGCTGAATTGATTTTGGCAGTCCTTAAACACACCAGAATCAATTCAGGCCTGCCTACCAGTTGAGATGTAAAGGCCGATCAAAAAAACCGTCGGGACCAGAATAAAAAGCAGACTGGCGACGAAACCGAGAGGGTTGGTTTCCATAGAGAAACATTGATATCAGGTGAAGATATCACCGCCAGGCAATCGAAATCGCATTCTCTTTAGGCCCTGTCATCGGGCTTGGCGGCAAAAACAACTTCCTCAGGCATGTCCTCTCCTTCATCGAGAGATTCCTCCGGCTCAGGCCAAGCCATCGTGCCTTGAGGCAAAGCCGTCTCACGAGCGTCCTTAAGACGAGCTTCAGCAGAATCAAGTGAGGCCTGAGGCCTTGTCAGCACAATCAGAGAGGACTGAACCATTGCCTGACACGCCAATCGCCAATGCTTCGGCCTTTTCTCAAGCTTGACCTCTTCAACAGGCGTCAAGGGAGTTAGAGGCTCATCGCCAAGTCCACCCTCTACAGAGACGAAGCAGGTGATGCACTGACCACAACCTCCGCAGTTGCCAAGCTGCCCTTTCAAGCCATAGAGCTGAACGCCCTCTCGCAAGGCCACCTCCCGAAGATTTTCTCCGGGATAACAATCAACATCTATGCCTTCGCGCACAAAGCGAACAATTGGCATGGGTCCGGAAACACGAAACCAATCCATTGTGAATCTTGGGCATTGCGATTTGTGACCGCATCCAGAAGCCAGGCATCGTCAGTCCCACGTGCTTAGCGCCCCCTGTAGCAAAGCTTGATGAAGCCAGCTTGGATATCACTACACGTTGCAGGTAGCGACAACGTCCCCCATGTCCTAGGCCGCAAGCTTTACGATCAATAGGTCTGACTGCATAAGCAGCTTCGTTCCCCCGAACCTGACCCATGGGATTGCCCTGGTATCGGGTGCACACAGTCGTTATCAACGACCCAGGCCGACTTCTGGCCGTGCACCTCATGCACACTGCCCTGCTAGCCGGCTGGGCCGGCTCGATGGCCCTCTACGAATTAGCTGTATTCGATCCTTCGGATCCAGTCCTGAACCCAATGTGGCGTCAGGGCATGTATGTCATGCCCTTCATGGCCCGAATCGGAATAACCGGTAGCTGGGGTGGCTGGGATGTCACTGGTGAGACCGGTCTTAATCCTGGCTTCTGGAGCTTTGAAGGCGTTGCAGCTGCCCACATTGTCTTTAGCGGCTTGCTGATGCTGGCTGCCATATGGCACTGGACTTATTGGGATCTGGATCTCTGGATAGACGATCGCACCGGAGAACCCGCGCTTGACCTGCCGAAAATCTTCGGCATTCATTTGCTCCTCGCTGGGATCGGATGTTTTGGTTTTGGCGCCTTCCATTGCTCTGGAGCTCTAGGCCCAGGCATATGGATATCTGATCCATATGCCCTGACTGGCCACGTTGGGCCTGTCCAACCAGCCTGGGGAGCCGAGGGATTCAATCCATTTAATCCAGGCGGCATTGTTGCCAATCACATTGGCGCGGGCATCTTTGGCATCATCGGTGGCATCTTCCACATCACCAATCGACCATCTGAACGGCTCTACAAAGGCCTGAGGATGGGCAACATTGAGACTGTTCTTGCAAGTGGTCTTGCCGGGATCCTTTTTGTTGCCTTTGTTGTCTCCGGAACCATGTGGTACGGAGCAGCCACAACGCCTGTGGAGCTTTTTGGCCCTACAAGGTATCAATGGGATTCCAATTACTTCAAAACTGAAATCAACCGTCGAGTCCAATCAGCGATGGATGACGGTGCGACCAAAGAAGAGGCCTATAAAGCAATACCCGAGAAGCTGGCCTTTTATGACTACGTCGGCAACAGCCCAGCGAAAGGAGGCCTATTTAGGGTTGGGCCCATGGTTAATGGTGATGGCTTACCAACAGGTTGGTTCGGCCATATCGCTTTTAGCGATAAGGAAGGAAACGATCTAGAAGTCCGTCGCATTCCCAATTTCTTCGAGAACTTCCCAGTTCTTCTCGAAGACCAAAATGGCAATGTCCGCGCTGACATTCCATTCAGAAGAGCTGAAGCCAAGTATTCCTTTGAGCAAGTTGGTGTCACGGCCACCGTCTATGGCGGTTCAATGGACGGACAAACCTTCACGGATCCAGCACAAGTCAAGCGCTTAGCGCGCAGGGCTCAGCTTGGAGAAGCTTTTACATTCGATCGTGAGACTTACAACTCCGACGGTGTGTTTAGAAGCTCGCCAAGGACCTGGTTCACCTTTGCTCATGCATGCTTTGCGCTGCTGTTCCTCTTTGGTCATTGGTGGCATGCATCCAGAACTCTCTATCGGGATGTATTCGCTGGCATTGATCCAGAACTAGGTGAACAGGTTGAATTTGGCATGTACCAAAAACTTGGTGATCGTTCCACCCGTCGCCTACCAGAGGGTTACAAGCCCCCTGCAGGCACCACCCTTAGATAATCGTCCTTTCGGAGATTCCATATGGAAAGCTTTGCTTACATCCTCATACTCACCCTGGCAATTGCCACACTGTTCTTCGCAATCGCTTTCCGCGATCCACCGAAGATCGGCAAAGACAGCGGCAAGTAACACGCCTACTTCATCGCAAGCCCCGCACCAGCGGGGCTTTTTTCATGCCAACGAATTTATTTTTCAACCATCTCAACCGAATGCGAATGCATCACCATGATCAACGCCAACAGGAAGCTTTCCGCTCTAAAACCCTTTGAATCAAGTCAGCGAGGGCTTCTCATGAGTGCAATCGTTGTATAGAATTAGAAGTACATAATTTGGAGTTTTCAGGGCATGCAATGCCCCTCTTGCCAAAACACCGATAGTCGTGTTCTGGAATCGCGAGCTGCCGATACTGGCAGAAGTGTGCGTCGACGACGTGAATGCCTAAATTGCGACTTCAGATTCACAACCTACGAGCGGATTGAAACGGTTCCCATTAGCGTCATCAAGCGCAACGGAAACAGAGAAACCTTCAGTCGCAGCAAGCTACTTCATGGTTTAACTCGGGCCTGTGAGAAAACCGGCCTTGAAACAGCAAAGCTTGAAGTCATGGTGACCGAGCTCGAACTCCAACTGCAACAAAACAGTGGTCGAGAGGTGAGTAGTTCGGAAATTGGCGAGATGGTTCTTGAACATTTACGCGGCATTAGCGAGGTGGCTTACGTGCGTTTCGCCTCGGTTTACCGCCAATTCCGTGGAATCAGTGATTTCATCGCAGCCCTTGAATGCATCAAAGCCAGCAAAGGCGAGCTTGCGTCCGTTCGCTGAACCTGTGAAGCGAATCTGTAGAGTGTTTCCTTAATTCCGAATGGTCGGCGGGCCGGTCGGATTCCCTGTCGTACTGCCCTAGGGCAGACCGCCATCCCACGATGTCTGTAACTTCCACCGAACCGGTTCAGGAATCCGCTGCAAATAACAGTCCAGAAGAAGAGGCTGTCACCCCATCTGAGGGAACCGATGCGGTGAATGCATCGATTGCAGACGAAGACCTGAGCATTCCGGAGGACGTACCAACAGCAGACGATCCGAGCAGCAGAGCCTCCAAGAAGGATCTTGATGGTGCTGGCTTCAGCCTTGATGAGTTTGCGTCCCTACTCAGCAAGTACGACTACAACTTCAAGCCGGGTGACATTGTCAACGGCACAGTTTTTGCTCTTGAATCCAAGGGCGCGATGATCGATATCGGAGCCAAGACGGCTGCATTTATGCCTCTACAAGAGGTTTCGATTAATCGGGTCGAAGGGCTGAGCGATGTGCTTCTGCCCGGAGAGATCCGTGAATTCTTCATCATGAGTGAAGAGAATGAAGATGGGCAGCTTTCCCTTTCCATTCGCCGTATCGAATATCAACGTGCTTGGGAGCGGGTTCGTCAGCTGCAAAAAGAAGATGCAACCATCTACTCCGAAGTGTTTGCCACCAACCGCGGCGGTGCCTTGGTTCGGGTCGAAGGCCTAAGAGGCTTCATCCCTGGCTCACACATCAGCACGCGCAAACCGAAGGAAGAACTTGTTGCTGACTTCCTGCCCTTGAAGTTCCTCGAAGTCGACGAAGAGCGCAACCGTTTGGTTCTCAGCCATAGACGTGCACTAGTTGAGCGCAAGATGAATCGCCTGGAAGTAGGCGAAGTGGTAATCGGAACCGTTCGCGGTATCAAGCCTTATGGCGCCTTTATTGATATCGGCGGCGTTAGTGGTCTCCTCCACATCTCAGAGATCAGCCACGAACACATCGAGACACCCCATTCCGTTCTCAACGTCAACGATCAGATGAAAGTCATGATCATTGATCTCGATGCAGAGAGAGGCCGAATTTCTCTCTCCACCAAAGCACTCGAGCCCGAACCAGGTGACATGCTCACCGACCCTCAAAAGGTGTTCGACAAAGCCGAAGAAATGGCAGCCAGATATAAGCAAATGCTGCTTGAACAAGCCGAGGAAGGAGAAGATCCGATTGGCGAAGGAATGATGGTCTAACTGGAACGGATTCATTCCCATGCCCCAACTTTTGCTTAGGGGTAGGTCTATTGGAGAGATTCAAGGGGTGCTGTTCGACAAGGACGGCACCCTTTCCCATAGTGAACCGCACCTCACAAATCTTGCTGAGGCAAGAATTCAACTTGCTGTTAGGAGATTTCAAGGCGGCCAAGCTCATCAACAAAGCCAGAGCAAGCTTGCGGACTTGCTCTCAAGTGCCTATGGACTCAGCCAAGAAGGGATCCATCCTGGCGGAACCATTGCCGTTGCATCGAGAGAGCACAATCTGATCTCCACGGCCACAGTTTTTTGCCTCCTGGGTGAGGCCTGGCCTCAATCCCTAGCACTAGCCCATGAGGTTTTCGATGCTGTCGATCTCACTCTTGCTGAAGATGGTGCCCCAGGTGGAGCAACAACTCTTCTGCCAGGTGCCCTGACTGTGTTGCAGCAACTGCAAGAAGCAGGAGTTGTTTGTGCAGTCATTAGCAATGACACCCCTAAAGGCATCGAGAGCTTTCTGATCAACAACAATCTCCAGGACACCATCCCCTTCCTATGGAGCGCAGGCCATCGCCCCGCAAAACCTGACCCTGGCGCTGTGCACGGGCTATGCAAACAGTTGGGATTGGCACCAAGCGAGTGTGCGCTGATTGGAGATGCAGATTCCGATCTGCAAATGGCACACCAAGCCAACATTGGGATCATCCTCGGCTATATGGCTGGCTGGCGTCAGACTCCTCCACTCAGAGCTCATCAACACCTGATCCATCACTGGAATGAACTGGGAGTAGGAGCAGACCCTACAGTTCCTGCACAATCAAGTTGACTATGAGTCGTTACGTCTTCACCTCTGAATCGGTCACAGAAGGGCACCCAGACAAAATCTGCGACCAAGTGAGTGATGCCGTGCTCGATGCACTGCTAGCGAAAGATCCCAAAAGCCGTGTTGCCTGTGAAACAGTCGTCAATACAGGTCTCTGTTTAATTACAGGCGAGGTCACAACCAACGCACAGGTTGATTTCATCCATTTGGTTCGAGAAGTGATCCGAAATATTGGCTATAGCGGTGCCAGAGCTGGTGGCTTTGACGCCACAAGTTGTGCCGTCCTGGTCGCTCTGGATCAACAATCTCCGGACATTGCTCAAGGAGTGAATGAAGCCGATGATCACGAAGGCGATCCCCTTGACAAGGTTGGCGCTGGCGATCAAGGGATCATGTTTGGCTACGCCTGTGACGAGACCCCTGAGCTGATGCCTCTACCCATCAGCCTGGCGCACCGTCTATCCAGACAGCTTGCTGCAGTAAGGCATGACGGATCACTGAACTACCTGCTCCCAGATGGGAAAACCCAAGTCAGCGTTGTCTACGAAAACGATCGACCAATAGCGATCGACACGATTTTGATCTCCACCCAACACACCGCAGAAGTGGAGGGTCTCAGCGATGAAGAAGGAATCAGAGAGCGGATTACCAAAGACCTCTGGACCAAAGTGGTGGAGCCTGCAACGGCTGACCTTCCACTCAAGCCGAATGTTGATTCAACGCGCTTCCTAGTCAATCCAACAGGCAAGTTTGTTGTTGGTGGCCCGCAAGGGGATGCAGGCCTCACCGGCCGCAAAATCATCGTCGATACCTATGGCGGCTATGCACGCCATGGCGGCGGGGCCTTCTCTGGCAAAGATCCAACAAAAGTGGATCGCTCTGCTGCTTACGCAGCCCGTTACGTGGCCAAGTGTCTTGTTGCGGCAGGCCTTGCACAACGTGTAGAAGTGCAGCTCAGCTATGCCATTGGCGTGGCTAAGCCTGTCTCCATTCTGGTGGAAGCTTTTGGCACCGGGAAAGTGACGAACCCTGAGCTCACAGCCTTGGTCAATGAGCATTTCGACCTGCGACCTGGTGCCATCATCGAGCAATTCCAACTCCGTGAGCTTCCTCAACAACGAGGTGGACGCTTCTATCAAGACACTGCTGCCTACGGACATTTTGGACGCCCGGATCTCGATCTCCCCTGGGAGAACGTCACCGACAAAGCCGCCAAACTTCGCCAGATATAAAAGCAGCGAAGCGAATCAAGCCAAATCCTCTGAGGTTCGATGCCATGGCCAATTCAGCCCTGGTTCTTGGCATCGACTTCGGCACCAGCGGAGTGCGTATCGCGGTATTGAATATGGATGGCGAACTCATCCATACCTCCTCTACCGACTATCAGAAAGGGCTTGAAGATCCAGAAGACTGGCAGGAATGTTGCAAAGTTCTGATTCAGGCTTTGCCCAATCGCTATCGCCAATCCTTGGTTGCGTTGGCCGTCGATGGCACCTCTGGAACCATTTTGGCCTGCGATCACAAAGGCAAGCCAATAGGACAAGCCCTGCCCTACCACCTCAGCTGCCTGGAGCAAAAACAAGCTCTGAGCGAGTTAATTCCTGATGGCAAGCTTGCCGCCAGCGTGAGCAGCAGTCTGTCAAGAGCTCTAAGACTTACTGCCAAGCATGGAGCCAACGTGCTCCTGCGTCACCAAGCTGACTGGATCAGCGGCTGGCTCCTCGGCGATTGGCGCTGGGGAGAAGAGGGCAACAACCTAAGGCTCGGCTGGGATCTCAATGCTCAAGCCTGGCCCAAAAGCATGGAGGAACTCTCCTGGCGATCTGCACTACCAGAGATCGTCTGCAGCGGCAGCATTCTTGGAACCCTGGCAACAGAACGGGCCAAGAATCTGAACCTGCCGGAAAAGATGCTGGTCGTTGCTGGCACCACTGACGCCAATGCAGCTGTTCTGAGTGCAAATCCAGGCCCCGAAGACGGCATCACCATTTTGGGAAGCACTCTTGTTCTCAAGCGCTTTATCGAACACCCCATCCAAGGCTCTGGGATTAGCAATCATCGCGTTGGTGGCCGCTGGCTATGTGGAGGCGCTTCAAATACAGGATGTTCAGTACTGCGACAACTGTTTAGCGACGCTCAATTACAAGAATTAAGCCAGCAAATTAATCCAAAGATGGACAGTGGTCTGAAGCTGCGGCCCATGCCAAGACAAGGCGAACGCTTCCCAGTTGATGACCCGATGCTCAAGCCGGTGATGGGTCCTCGCCCTGTCAGTGATGCTCTTTACCTTCATGGCTTGCTGGAAGGCCTTGCACGAATCGAAGCCAAGGGTTGGCAGAAACTCAATGAGCTCGGCGCAGCGGCTCCAAAACAAGTCATCAGCCTTGGTGGTGGCGCGCGCAATCCCCAATGGCGTCAGTTACGACAACGAATTCTGAAACTGCCAATAAAAACTTGCACTCTTCCACCAGCAGCTGGTGTTGCCCGTCTTGCTTTAGACGCAGTCAAGCCTCAATACAAAGGATAAAGAGGCCTCAAGAGCAATGGAGGCAATCTCCTGCTCTGTATCGGTTGGCCTGAAAATCCCAAAGCGACTGCTATGACTATTTCTTTTACGGCCAAGCGATGTGAGAGTTGCTTCTATCCAAACTGGCAAAGCTCTGCTGGCCGTCATTCAGCTGATTCAATTAGAAGGTTGTAAGAGGCTGATCAAATTCAGTCCCGACGCTTTCAACCAAAACAACTATGGCTTCCGATCCACTCACTACTGATGTCAGTGCTCGCATCTGTCGGCATATGAACGATGACCACGCTGAAGCCGTTGTTGCCTATGCCCGTCACTACGGAGGCATTAACAATGCAGAGAAGGCCCGCATGATGGCGGTAACCCCTGAAGCCATGGAACTAGAAGTTGATGGCAATATCGTCCAAATCAAATTTGATCACACCCTGAGCGACAGTGAAGATGCGCACCAAACCCTGGTGACCATGCTGCGGGCGATGCCCAAAACGTCCTCCTGAGCACAGGCAAAACAAGTTTCGAAGCAACGGGGGAATGCTGGTCAGAGAATTTCAATCCTGCCTTGCTGAGAGATTTTTTTCATGTGGCCAAGGATCTCGTCATCCAGCCACAGTGCCTTCTCTGCCAAGCCATTCTTGGCCATGATGAAAACGCCTCAACTCCCTGCAATGGCTGCCTAGAAAAGCTCAATTTCCCTCCCGAAGGCCTGAGCGGAATGATGCCAATGCGCTGGATTGCATTGAACTGGTACGAAGATCAGTTCCGCCAATTGCTGCTCAATCTGCGCAGGAACAGGCAACGCTCAGCAATCCATTACATCGCCAAACTTCTGGCCCCAAGGTTGCCAAGCGAAGCGCTACTGGTGCCGATTCCAAGTTGGAAAAAAGCAAGCCAAGCCAACCCACTGCCACACATGCTGGCCAGAGAACTCGACCGGCCATGGCATCAACTGCTTGCTCGGCAACGGGCAACTCTGGGACAACATCATCTCAACTACAAGCTCCGGCAAGACAATCAAAAGGATGCCTTTAAGGCGAGCCCAGAGCTCAAGCAGACGATGATTGACTGGTCGCTGCATCAAGCCTGGATTGTTGATGACATCCTCACAACGGGTGCAACTGTTCAAGCTGCTAGGAATTGCTTGCAGAGGCTTGGGATTCCTGTTGGGGGTACGGTCTGCATGGCGAAGACTCCTCTTGATCGGCAGCGTCACAAGCCCATGCCAATGACTCCGTGATCTAAGATTCATTAGTCGCTTAGGCGGCGTGCCGGGATAGCTCAGTTGGTAGAGCAGGCGACTGAAAATCGCCGTGTCCCCAGTTCAAATCTGGGTCCTGGCATTTTTGAAATCACAAAAGCCCCTTGATGATCAACAAGTCAAGGCGGTGAAAGCACCCAAATACTTTTCGATTCGATCCGAGAAGCGCAAAGCTAAGGCGAAAAACTAATACCAAACTGGGCACATTGCTGTTCTGCAATCAAGCCATCAAGAGAAGGAATCACTAGCGCTAACGAAGAACGTCGATCGAGGTAAAGAATGTAGCCATCCAAAAGGAAAAATCATCACTATTAAAGCGAAATTCTTAGCAGCTTGATTGACCGAGTACGAACAATTCATCCACACAATCTAGAAAGCGAAGGCAGCAAGCCTTCGATTAGATCAAGAGAATGTAGAGATGGCGCGCTGCAATCGACATCTCACCAAAGGCTCGGTTTCACTCTCGCCCAAAGAGTTCATCACAGAGAAGGATCTTGCATCACCAATCATCTCCAAGGAGATAATTGCACAATATCGAAGTGCCCAATCTTCAACCTGACTCGCAAGCCAGCTCAATTTATCAACAATCTGAACCAGGCGATCGGCATCATCTTCCTTGCTGCCAATGATTCCAATAGCAAGCGTCGCGACGCGCCTTAGCTTGCCTTGACAATGATTGGCGACTTCCAGGCCAATCGCCTGATCAAGCTGAGGAAGCAGCCGAGCATCTCCAATCCGCAACATCACCTGAACAAGACCAGCCTTAACGTCCTGATCATCATCTTGTTCGAAGGTTTGACTGATGAAATCCATAGAATGAGAGGAGACTCTTTCCAAACAATCAATAGCAGCAAATTTAGTACTCAGAACCGAAGACTTCAACGCATCAACGAGAAACATCCCGTCAGAATCAGACAGGACAAATTCTTCTCCTGGTAAATCAATTTTCTCGGCAATGCTGATGACTCTTTGAACATCACTGCTCTGCTGAGCATCACCTTCTGAGGCTTGGATATTACCCTCAACAGCATCAGCCAACAGATGCTCTATTGAGTCATGCAAATACTTGTCCTGATGATACATTGAAAGATAGTCAGCGACCTGATCAGTTACTTCTCTCTCTGCAATTTGCTTAAGAGTGGCCAGCTTCACATTATTCGGTATACGGGAACAGACAATATCTTTAGCAATGGAAGAATCGCCAAGCATAGAAAGATCAAATGCTGCCGATTGTCTTATAAATCTATTCTGATGCCCAAGGTTGATCAATAAGTAATCAAGATAACTTCTGTCTCCCGACATCATGTAGCAATAAGCAGAAGCAGCCCCTCTGACGCGTTCAGAATCATGCTCCAAAAAGGGTTCAACAAGCTCTCTAGCCTGCCAGGCTTTTAAATGCGCAAGAGTTTCAATCAATGCCTCATAAGGCTTGCGAGGCATTGATTCAGAACCAAAGTAACTAATTAGGGCCGGAATAGCTGTTTCACAACCAATTGACTGAAGTGAAAGTATCACTGCCTCATGCAATCTAAAATCAGGGCAATCCAAAGCTGAGACAAGGGCAGGTATCGCCGATTTGTCTTTTAACAAGCCAAGAGATCGAGCGGCCTGGCGTCGCAACGGATAGCCGCCGAGCGCAGTCTGACCTCGATCATTACTCAAGCATTCGCATAAAAGCGCAACCGACTCCTTAATCCGGTACTTACCAAGCCACCAGACAGCATGAAATCGGATTGCCTCATCATCGCTAAATTGAACTGCAGATATTGCCTGATCAGCAGATTCTATCAAGCCAGAATAATTTTCTTCCATAGAGATATGAGCAAGAATGGAGCTTAAAAAACATACTCAAATAAGTTCATGCATAAACAATGCCTGAGCGGAAATCATTCGCTTCTTGCTTATCAAGCTGATTGCAAGTCGATTGGGAGTATTGAGCAAGATTATCAAAACCCTCAGGCACAAGCGATGGACAGAGATCATTAATCTCTTCTCTTTGAGGACAGAAATAAACTCCATACCAGCGGTTTCTGAATCTTCCCTTTATCTCCTCAGAGAACACAAACCCATGATCAGAAGCGATCGCAAGAATTTGCTCAGGCCCATCAGCCTGCTTAAGCTTATCGCTCAAATGATCATCAGCCCTAGCAGCGCTAATGAAGTCCATCAATTGCTGTTTTGACATTGTCAATTGCTAGATAAACATTGTAAAAACCTAGATCAATCTCAGTATTTATATAGCGATCTTGACATTTGCGAATTTCAGATTCACATAAATATGAATTAACAGATAGCAAAAGGCATATTAATGCGATCCAGTAAACGCAGTCATTTACAAGTGCATTAACGCATTTCGCGGCCCAAAAGGCTGCCCTACAGAACTGCCACCTGCTCTACCAGAGGCTCATTGGCAGGCCCGCAGAAGCCGTTCGCCAATCACCGAAGCGAATCACTAGTCACAGCTATCTAAGGGAACATACGAGCAGAAAACTGAGATATTCGCAGCAAACACGCCTAACAAGCCATTCTCAAAAGGCTATTCAGGCTGCCCATTCAACCTCGAGCAGTTCAATATAGAATTTTTGTTTCTTTGCTGGACTAATTTCTCTTTAGCAACGCACAAATAGATCGACTACTTACTCAGGAACCTTTTTTCTTTTGTCAATAATTTCTATAAGGTGCGCATCATGCTTCTGACAGAAATCAGTAACACATTGTCTAAGCATTTGCCCTAGAGACATTCCTTCTGTGTAGCTAAGAAGCTTCAAGCGCCTATGCAATTCATTAGACACCTCAAAAGTAATTCTCTTGGTCATCAAAAGATTCCAATGAATTGAAAACACAAATCAGGTGCATATCACCTGGCTGCATTTGCTCAAAGGAACCATAACATAACTAAACCTGAAGGTAACGAAGTGTTATATTAAGCAGAGCAAAAATACCTAGAACCAGACTCAAGTAACAATTGCTACTCGAACCGAACCGAAGCGGGGGCAAGCAGTGAACGCACATATCGCTATAATTCTATAATTCTACCGGCTAGCCATTGACAGCGGTCCTCCTGGCATGGCCGTTCCCAATGGCTGAACTGGCTCGTCGAAAAGATGGCGAAGCAGCAGAGCATCCAGCCAGCAAGGGGTATTTTCCCGGCAAATTTTCATGCCAATTCCGATACAAAGGGTGCAACTCATCAATCAAACCCTTAAAAGAGCTGACTTTGAAAAGCTTTCGGGAGCCAATGAATCAAGCAACCAAAACTTTTCTGGGCAACGATTAATCCCTTAACAATCAAACTCTTTGCAAGAATTCCCAGTAAATTCAAAACCAAGGCAACAAAATATATTGCAATCGAGTCCATTCGAAGCAGCAAAGCCTGCTTGAAAAGCTAGCGCAAATAGCGCAAGACCACCCCACCAAGCAGCAACCAGACGACCAGTTTCCGTTAACAATAAAGGCCTTGCGAAGCTGCAAAATAACATGAAGAGAACATCAACCTGGATTCAATAATTAAAACAAATAAATCTCTATTTGGAGCAGGCGAATACAAAAGATCAGGCCAACAACAGGTTGCGAATGCTGTTTGATTTAATGACATCTATCCAGCACTATTCATGCAAATTTACCGATGCCATGAAGCTTGAGAAGAGATTAATCAATCCAACACCACAAGTCTTGCTGTTGCTTTGCTGTGAAGACATTCACTCAGAAAAGGCCCAATCTTCTTGGAAAGAGTCAGAGCGCTATCAAGTTATCAAGCATATACAGAATCCTTTGGGCCATCCAGAAAACTCATGGCCTGATTTCTTATCCAAATATCAAATAGCTTTGTTTTTGATCAACACCATACCAAAACCCTTTCAAAGCCTTTGCAGGCATTTAATCCTTGGCTTGAATTAATAATAGATTTCTCCTCGCAGTGCCCATTCTTAAATTCAAAGCCATCCAGGGATTCTTGGCTTACAATACAAAGCCCTGCATCAGCAAGCGAGTTGGCCATGTATTCATCCCAATCCAACTCTGGCAAAGAGCGGGTATTCAACAATGCAGATGACTTTGCAATCGCTTTTGATCAAGCATGGCAACAATGTCATGCTCAAAAAAAAGATAGCGAGCTCAGCAAGGATGAGAAGTTGGAAATTGTTTTGACTGAAATAAGTGACCATCCCTTTTTAATGGATTCACCATCAATGGCCAGGGAAGTAGCCGAATTTCGCATCCGGCTACTGAATCTGTTCTGAGCGAGGTATCAAGCTGAAAGCAAAGGCATTTGGGGATCATCCACATACTGGGTGTCGCCAAGCTCTGAGTCATCGAATTCTCCATCAATATCTTGGGCAACAACCTCGTCTTCAGGCTCAGCCTCCTCAAGCTCAACCTCGGGTTGCATCTCATCCTGCAACGAGGCATCTGGCACAGCCTGAAGGATCGGGGCCTTCTGCTGATCGATATCGAGCAGACCTAATAAGTTGCCAACACGATCTTTACTCTTGTCAAGAAGAATCTGCGTAGCCTCCTCAATGTGACTCTCCTGAGCATCTGTGCTCATGGTCTCAAAGGATGTCACCCGCTCCTCTAGTTCAAGAAGCCTCAATGTGAGCGTCTCGGTCAACTCACTAAAAGAATGGAGCTGCTGACTGAGGAGATGCTCGAAAGTCGAAGGTTGCTCGCTAACTGCCATCAGAGTTGGGCTCCTGCAAGGAATTTTGCCGATGGTATCGGCGCTCAGCGACCTGTCCATCACCTCCAAGGCAAGCAGACAAAATTGATCCCCTAGCAACGCCTTCAACTGATTTGCAAGTCAACGAGAAAGGTGCATCTTCGGCGCAATTAAAACCACTTCGGCGAGCTTGCCTGAGTATTTTCAAGCCTGCTTGGCTTTCTGCGATGTTTGTCGTGGGCAAGCCTCATCGAATCATGATCACAAAGCTTCCTGCTCAAGCTTTTGAAGCCTCTTCTCTTTTCTCTTTGCACTTGAACCAACTTTGATGGTTTTGGCCATCCTGGTATTTGGCAAACTAAACAGTCAGAGCTTTTGCCAAAACCAGAGCAAAAAATGGAGACGCTGCTATTGGCAGAGATTGATGGCTGAAGGAACTCCTCATCCCCAAAAGAACCAGCAATGAATACCTCCCTGCAACGACTGCTGACTCTCCTTTGTGGTGGATACAGCAACCAAAACCAAGCCTTTGAGAACCCACCGCTCTATGCGCACATCCTGATTCGATATCGGCCAATTGAGCAGCTTGAGCCAGGTTTTTTACTGCTTGAGCAGGCTTATGCCGTTGCTCCAGAGCAGCCCTACCGCGTCCGTGTCGTCAGGCCGTGGCAATGCCCCGAGAAAGGGCTCATCGTGTCCAATTTTTCTCTCCACGACAACGAACGTTTCTGGGGTGCCGTTGACAACCCAGAGCTTCTCCAACAAATCAAAAGTGAAGATCTTGAACCTCTTGAAGGCTGTAACTATCACGTTCAAGAACAAGACGGTGGCTTTAAAGGAAGTGTCGAGCCTGGTTGTCGCTGCATCATTCGCCGCAAAGGGCAAGACTCCTACCTGCTCAGCGAATTCGAATTAAAGGGGAACCGAATGCAGACCATTGATCGCGGGTACGATCTTGACAGCCACGAGCACCTCTGGGGATCCATCGCTGGTCCATTCCAATTTGAGAAATATCTCGATTGGTCCAATGAAATTCCACCAGCATGGTTCCAGGATCCAGGCCCTAAGCAAGCCATCGAGTAATCAATGAAACTTCCTGAATATGAGCCTCTCCAGTGACGCCAAGATGCAAACCCTCCTCCTGAAGGACGATCGCAAGGCAGAACTAAAAATTGATTCCCCTGCAGGGGTTCTCAGGATTGACCTGAAGCCTGACAATCTGCGCCTTTGGCAAGAAACTCTTGAGAGATATTCCGAACCCTGCAACATTCTGATCGCCTGTGAAAGTGATCAAGGAGAACTACACGCAACACGTGTGACCTGGGTCGTTGGCTCAGCCATCCGACCAGCCCAAGTCGATGGTCCGAATCAAGCCAGCGAACTGCTCATTTCTCTAGGGATTGATGGCCAATTAGCGGAACTCGCCACAGAACACTGCCCAGGACTGGGGGAAGACTTCACTTGGGCTTTCTACCTTGAAAGGCATGGATTACTAACAGCTTCGCCAGTGCTCACATCCACTCAAGCCAATTTGTTGCAAGGGAATAATCCTGCCGAGTAAGCGATGTCAAAAGAATTCGAAGCCAATCTTGAAGATTCCGAGCGCATTCGGCAACTCGTGAAACGAGCCCGCGTGCTGGGTCTTCAGAACAGAGCGGATCTACCTGATCATGTCCGCAAAATCCTGGCCGATGCCGATGCGGAAGGAAGGATGCTCACTGCTGATGAATTAAAGCAGCTCTGTCTTGGCTCCAATGTTGACGCCTCATCACTGGCAAACCTTCAAAACGAAGCCAATGCATTGGTTGATCAAGCCAAACAAACCCTTCTGGCTCACCAACCTGAACTGATCAGACCTGGTGGGGCACTCTTTCCAAGCCAAAGAGCGGAGGCCTGTTGGCGAGACTGCTATCACTTCTTGCGTGTCTGCTGTTATGCAGTCGCAACTGCTCAACCAAAGCTGACAGACCCTGAAGGAATGGAAGGCTTAAAAGATTTGTACGTTGCCATGGGTGTACCCATTCCAGCCATGCTTTTCGCACTTGGTGAACTTCGCACTCTGGCCAGTGCATCACTGAAGACGTCAAGCCACATCAAGGAGGCCAAGCTTCTGGATGCCGCATTCCTTGAGCTGGAAACAGAAATTGGAGGCTTCAGCGTTAAGAGCTACTAAGCCAACCACTGGAAATCGAGAATGGCGGCCACAATGAGCCTCAGCATTTATACCTAACCGCCAGAAGAACCGATGCCTATCCCTGTTCTGAACTACCCGCTCACGACGCAGAATTCAAGAGTTACAAGCCTGACGGGTAATCAGCGTGTCAATAGCGAATCGTTAACGCGCTCAGCCGCCTCCGGAGGCGATGGGATTGGATGCAATGTTGAGCTCGTTATTGAACGTAGTTATCGACAAATCTTTTTCCACGCCATGAGCTGTGATCGGGAACCTTTCCTGGAATCACAGCTACGTAACGGCAGCATCACGGTGAGGGATTTCATTCGTGGATTATTGCTATCGGAGAGATTTTTGCAGGGTTATTACCAATGCAGTTCGAACTACCGCATGGTTGACCAAGTCGTTGGCCGCGTACTGGGCAGGCCAGCTCATGGCGACGAGGAGAGAAGATCCTGGTCAATTGTGATTGGAGAACTGGGATATAAAGCCTTCATCGATCAGATCCTGAATAGCGATGAATACATGCATGCATTTGGGCTTGACTTGGTTCCGGAACAGCGTTCCAGAGTATTACCAGGCAAAGAATCTGGCGACGTCCCTATTTATCAAAGTTTTCCGAGATATGGCCAAGACTGGAGAGACTCGCTTCAACTACGTGCTCCCAGCGACGCCAATGCCAATAGCAGGTATTACTCAACTTCTTCTTATACAAAACCTCGCAAGAAGCTATGGACAGGCATTACTTTCCTCGCATTTGCGGTTTATTTTGGCTTAGTCCTAAAAGTTGCGACCTCAATGGCTCATTGAGATCAAAACCTAGAAGCATTCCTATAAAGCCACGACAGAAGCAACTTGATTAAAACTCAATCCTGCTTGCCATAGCTATAGCCATTGGCAAGCAAGGTTGTTGATAATCAAAACCAATTCAATTACCAATAGTCTCGTTATATCGAGACAGCCCAAGTAAAAGTAGCCAAGCGAAGAAACAAGCGATAGTGACCAGAGTAGGATCACAGTTAATCCGAATCAACTGCCGCTTACAGTTAAAGAACACCCATTGTCCTAGAATGAGTTCTTGAATAAATATTGTTTTGGAAGCAAGCAGAAAAGCTTTAAACCTTGCCGACTGGTCTGCTCCGGAGTGGTGCTTGCCTGACAACACATCAACAAAGACTGTTGACGCAAGAGGGGCTGATTGGCGGGGATTGCAGATTGGGAGCAGAGATCTCAGTCAAGCCAAACTATGCCGCACAGATTTAAGAGGCGCGGATCTTAGTCAATGTGTGATGAACGAAGCGGATCTGCGAATGGCTAAATATGACAACAACACAAAATGTCCAGAAGAGTTCGATATTCGCTCCAGCGGGGCTATTGGACCTGGAGCCAAGCTCAATGGTGCATTTTTTAATTGCACCGATCTAAGAGGCATGGATCTGCGTGGAGCGATATTAATGGGAAGCTATCTCAGCGGTGCTGACCTCAGTGGCTCCATTCTTGATGGCGTCCGCCTAGCAGGTTCTGACTTGAGATGTACATTACTAAGAGGAACTTCTTGCAAGCAAACAAGATTTGGAGGCTGCCAACTTGATTATGCAGACTTCAGAGGAGCCGATCTTAGCGAGGCAGACATAACTGGAGTCGAATCAATCAAAGGTGCAAATTTCTCATTAACAACTGGCATTAACACTTCAGACCATGCTGCTTTACTTAGTCGACCCTACGAAGAACTAGACTGCTGGAATGCATTGACGAGACAGACAACACGCACCAGCCTTGAAGAAGGAATGACTGCAAAAGAATGAAGAGCAACCAAGGGGAAGAGCAGGCTTCAAAACATAACTCTCAGCTCAAAGGCAAAAGCTAAAGAGCCGAGTATTAGCATTTGAGTGAATAAAAACGTATTCGAGCAAATTTTAATTATTCAGCGAACCAGCCGAACCAAGTAGGCCTTGAGAAATCGGTAACTTTGCTCCACTGACGCAAAATCGCCCTGGAATCAAAGCTGAAGCCATTCTCTTGAGCAATCCTGATCACATCAACTTCATTTGTCGCCATTTTAATCTCCTCCTTAACAGCAGAGTCCTGCTTAGCAAAAGCCACAAATGCCTCAAGTTGGGAATCTTGCTGTGCATCTGCTAAAGCGGCCGAGCTGGAATCAACAGCTCCAAGCATTGGATTACTGATCTCTTGAGAAGAATTAGCAACACTAGAGATTGACGACGTGTCACTCGCTCTAGATCCATCCATGAGCAAAGCTCGCCACAGGGCGACTTGCTTGAAAGCCCAGGTCCAGTGATCTACATCTGCGCCCATAACATATCCGAGATCTTGATCGGAAAGGTTCAAGGCTTCAGAAGCAACATATCGCCCCCATTCAGCCAAGCTAAATTCATATCCACATGTCTTAGCATAGGCTGCTATTTGAGGATGGCTAGTCAATGCTTTTAGGCCTGTTGCTATCGAATGATCACGGACGACAGCATTCAAAAATGATTCCAAATCACTAGATGGCGTCATCAACATTCCTGAAACCAAAGAGCAAAGTTTGCATCAGCACAAATTATCTGCAAGACAAATGGTCCTCCAGGGCAACGAAGAATTCGCCAAGGGATTCCCTCATTCATCTCTCCAGAGTCAACTAAGATTTTTGGCGACCGCGTTGCTTGCTCCAAAGGGATAACCGCAGCCGTCAAAGGAATAGACGTTCCACCAATGATCTTGTTGAGATCATCAATATTAGAGGCTGAATGCAATAACTTCTGCTTATCAAGATTATTGGCATGTATCTCTATGAATTGATAGAGATCCTTGGCTTCACTACTCTCAGCGCCCATAGTGGAATTGTCTTTACACGCTTTAGATCCTAGCCCTTAGTCGGCCAGCCTCTCACAAAGCAGAAAGCAAAGTCATTTCTCTTAAATCAATCAATCGGCATCAAGGAAAAATAAACACCCAATGATGAACTCAACAATTCAACTCACTACCATCAAGACAACGGCAACGAATCTAGCCAAATGGTGCAGCAGAATCTTTAGCTAGAGACCAAAACCTTTCAAAACAAGAACCAGCTGCTTGAATGTCAATGTCAATCAATGGAATACCTCTTAGCCATCAGCAAGTTAGGCCAGCTCTTTCACAAAAAAGTCAACCAATCTTAGAATAAGCCTCATGCTGCAAACTTAGTTTTTTTTCAGCAGGTGCTGATTGAAAACACTGCAAAAGCCAGACAGCATGGCCAAGAAGCACAACACACATACAGCCGAATGGTGACGCAGCTAAGCAGCAACGCAGACATGCTGCAACGCAGCACAGCATGTACACAGAAAAACTCGAATCAGCAACGAGATGAGTTGAATCAGCTTTTATATGCAAAATACATTTACACATTAAAGAGACTTGCATCATTTTAAGAACTAAACTAAAAACTCAAAGGGTTTCTCACCCTTTATAAGAAGAGGCGACTAAATAAAGTTCGCGAGAGTTAAACAGGATCTAGCGAATCAAATTCAAGTCGATAGCAAGTGTGTTTTTCAACTATGCAGATAATCAATCCCCGAAGCCACTTATGCGGCGCATAGCTGCAGTCCTCAACAAAAAATCCATTCAATGCAAAACCAAGCCCCTGCTTCTATTAATACAGAGGAGGATGCTGTTTCGATTATTCAAAACAGCTCTGATGCAGGCAACCGCTATCACGCAGCATGGTGGCTGGGCAATCAGAAGGCAATCAAAGCAGTCCCTTTATTATGCGACTGCTTAAATGACAAAAAAGATCAAACCGCTTTAGGTGGATTTCCATTAAGGCGACAAGCCGCAAGATCTCTAGGACTGATACAAGACAAAGCAGCCATCCCGGCTCTTATCGATGCTTTGAAACAACAAGATCTCAGGCTGCATGAGGCAATAATCCTTGCCCTTAAAGCTATTGATGATGAAGACGTTGTAAAGGCCCTAATCCAGTACTTTCAGACGGAAGGAATTGACAAGCCCTATGAAGTATTAATTGGAACGCTTGCGCACTTTAAAGCTTGGGATGCGAAAGAACTCGTCGAGCCATTCTTGAAGAATGAGTCCGAGCGATTAAAGGGGACAGCCGCAGCCTACTTCTTTGGAATCAATGGCGAAGAGAGCTATCTGAACATCCTGATAGGCAACCTCAACAATGAAAATAGATACATCAGGGAATCAGCAGCATTTGACCTAGCCTCTCTCAAGCAATTCATGCCTGCAGAGAAAATCATTAATGCGAACATATCTAATAATGTGAAGCTGATAAGCATCAAGCAAATCCTTGAAGCCATCTTGCTTGAACCAGACTCTAATCAACAAGAGAAGCCAGCGCGAATCAATTACTTGCTCCAAGCCATCGAGGATCTCTTGTCCGATGCCATCGAAGGCAACATCCAATGGTCAGAAGGTATGGGAAAGAGAGAAAGCCTAATTAGCGATCTTGAGAACAACCTTGATTCTGAACCTAGCGAGGAGCACCTAGCTGCTCTATTCAATGACTTAAAATCTGGCAATTACACAAATAAATCAGCAGCCATCAAGGAACTAACGGCAATCGGCATGGCCAATATAGATTTAATCACAGAAGCATTTGATACCCATGGCGACCAGGATGTCAAAGCAGGCCTTATTCAAGTGATGCTAACGGTCGGCAATCCAAAAACTCTTCCTCAACTCGAGCAAGCAATCGATTTTGAGATTTCAGATCACTGCCAGGGCAAACTCAGACGTGTCGCGACTCTTGCTCTCGGAAACATCACAAATCCAGAATTAGAGCAAGAAACATTAGCCTCGATCATCAAGAATCTGCACTGGCTACTAGAGAAGCCTGATGATTGGGGAATGCGCTATTGCTCGGTGATTTCTATTGAAAAAATCGGGACAGAAGAAGCCATGTCTACGATGAAATTGGCCGAAGAGAATGAGCCCGACATTGTTGTAAAAGCAAGGATGAGAAAAGCGCTCGACGGGAAATAATCCTCGAAACAGTGTGCGGCTGGGACAGCCAAGAGCTCAGGTGAGAACATTGCCAGAAAGAAGGTTCGAAATTCTTTCTCATTTCTAAAAATCAAAGCCATTCTCTGCCTTTTTCAGAGGCACAAAGCCTCACAAAAGGCCTGCAAGTGATTAAACAACCAAGGAAGACACCCTTTCTATCCAGGCAAGCCTGATTGATCAGTTGTATTCAGCGGCAGCTTCTAAAAAGCAACTGGGGTCTTCGCCCCAAACGTGGCGACTATGAACAGAAACCAATCAACCATCTATTTCAGCAAAATCATTTATCAGAGCTGAAATCCAGAACCAATCGCTCGGCAAGATTTCACACTGATGATGTGGCCATCGCTAACGGCCAAGCCTTCTGCAATCCAACTTCAAATCATGATTCTGGCCTGAGCCAGAGACGCGCCAAAATCTTTAACTCGGGATGAGGCAAGCCTTCAAAGTGGCGAAGGCAATCACATCCAGCCAATCTTCAGCCAAAAAAATCTTGGCCAGAGGAATTGCCAAAGCCGTCAATCATTCCGAATCATGCTTATTGCTTAAATTTGCGATTGCATAAACATTTGATGCCATTTAACCCAAAGATCATTCCCGTCAAGAAGAGATCTCATTGTTCTCGCGCGATCAATCATTAGGGCATGCTTCTCGAGAGAATGTCAAGATATAAAAAGCGAATATTCCAATTGACGGCACGTAATTTGCGCATCAAAATCTTTCTTAATCTAGGGCCAACAAAAACAACCAGGCAAGCTTCTGAGCTCGTCTAGAGAGCTAAAAGCTAATATGATCAATGCTTGCTTCCATGACACTTTACCTGAAGTGCGTGAAGGCAAAAACATCGCCATTCATACCCTGATCTTGTGACGAAAGAAAGGTTTGACACTCTTTTCGAAGGGTTGACAGAGCAGTCAGCCATGGAACTTCTTGTCCAAGATCCTTCCGAAATGGGAAATCCTGGGTTGAAGTATATGGCTGCATCAAGATTGGCAGCCAGCGATTCCAGGGAATCCCTCGATCTACTTATAAGTGTGTGCGAAAAAGATAGTGACGATCTCTTTGAGCGCATCACAAGGCGCAAAGCCATTGACGCCTTAGGTCGTAGGAAGAACGCCAAAGCGATTGCAGTGCTCTTGAATGCATTGACATCGACTGACGAGCCCACCGTTGTCAATGCCGCAAGTGCCATCGCCAGAATCGACGTTCCTTTAGGTGTTGAGGAACGTGGCCTACTTCTGAAAGCACTCCTTGGACCTGACAACCAGAAGCGCGCTGTGATTCAAGCTCACACGCGCCTAAAGATTAAAGACACACAAAATGCGATCAAGGATTTTGAGAAAGATGAAAATCCATTGGTTGCTGGTGCCGCCTGCGCCTACGGAGTACGCATCGAAGGTCGTACAGAACTGCTTAAGCCTCTTATTGCGCAACTGAATGACGACAATGCTGGCCGCAGGCGGTCCGCAGTCATTGATCTAGGCGATGCAGGCAGTCCGGATTGCCTAGACGCCTTAGCCAGAGCACCAGTTTCTATGCCTCTGCGCGCGAAAAGCGCATTTGAGATTGTCGAGCTTGCAGAGCTCGACCAAACGCCAGGGAGCTTCGATTCACTTCTAGAACAGCTCTTAGAAGACAACCCAACCCTTCTAGACCTATCAAAAGAGTGTGAATGCTCTGAAGATCCGGGCGAACTCGAACAAAATTTCCAACATCGCGATGAAGCCAAGCAATATGGGGCAGCAAGAACACTCATGCAGATGCAACCCTCGTCTGCGCTGGAGATTATTGACGACTTAAAAAATCGCTTGGGTTCTGACTATGGAATCCATTATTTGCTGACGAGCTGCGTCGGTTTGATGAAGCTCGAAGAGCGCAGTGACATCATTCGCTCCTCATTGGCCCAAACAGACCCGCAATACACAAAGTCAAGGATTGCTGCCGTATGGGGCTGTCTCAACCTTGAACTCAGAGACCAGGTTCCTCATATCGAGGCTCTCGCAGGGTCTGCCGGCTGGGTACCATTAAAATGGTCTTGCAGAAGGGTCCTTAAGGTTCTGTCGCAATAAGTCCAAATATGGCGCATTGCGAACTTCTGTATACAAAGCCACAAGCTCTCGAATTGGTTTGGAAAGGTGAGGGTACTGTCTGATGGCGGATGCGCAATGCATCTCTCCTTTGTCGCACTTTCCACTGACCTATGCTTGACGCATTCTCAAGAAAAGCAATCTCGGCTGACTCCAGCGGCGGCTTCATCGGTGGCGCTGAGCTTTCACAGCTGAAAGCCTTCATCGCTGACGGCAACAAGCGCCTCGACGCTGTTAACGCCATCACCAGCAACGCTAGCTGCGTTGTTGCTGACTCCGTAGCCGGCATCTGCTGCGAAAACACCGGTTTGACCGCCCCTAACGGTGGCGTTTACACCAACCGCAAGATGGCTGCTTGTCTTCGCGATTCCGAAATCCTTCTTCGCTACGTCTCCTACGCCGTTCTGGCTGGTGACGCATCTGTGCTTCAGGACCGTGCCCTGAATGGTCTCCGCGAAACATTCGGAGCTCTTGGCGTACCTACCGGTTCTGCTGCTCGTGCCGTGGCCATCATGAAGGCTAGCGCCTGTGCCCACATCACCAACAGCAACGACACCACACCTCCTAAGCGCAAGATGGCTGTCACCCAGGGTGACTGCTCAGGTCTTGCTGGTGAAGCAGCTAGCTACTTCGACATGGTTATCAGCGCTATCAGCTGAACCTGCTTCAACCTCACTTCAACATTCACTACCTAAAAACAAATGAAGTCAGTACTGACTACAGCCATTGCTGCTGCTGATAGCGCTTCCCGCTTTCCTTCCAGCTCAGACCTAGAATCCGTTCAGGGTTCACTTCAGCGCTCTGCTGCTCGCCTTGAAGCTGCTGAGAAAATCGCTTCTAACTACGATTCGATCGCTCAGGAAGCTGTTGATGCTGTTTATCAACAGTTCCCTAACGGAGCTGCTGGCCGTCAGCCACGTCAGTGCGCCGTTGAGGGCAAGGACAAGTGTAAGCGTGACTTCGTTCACTACCTTCGTCTGATCAACTACTCCTTGGTAGTTGGCGGTACAGGTCCTCTGGACGAGCTCGCCATCAATGGCCAGCGTGAAGTTTACAAAGCTCTCAGCATCGACGCCGGTACTTTCGTTGCTGGTTTCACACACATGCGTAACCGTGGTTGTGCTCCTCGTGACATGAGCTCACAAGCTCTTGTTGAGTACAATGGTGCTCTTGACTATGTGATCAATTCACTGGCTTGATCATTTTTTGATCTAAAGACCAATTAAGTCAAATTCAAGAGCGGATTAATAATCCGCTCTTTTTTTTGTCGATTTTTATACCAATCAATAATGTTACTTAGGGCTGTCCAACCAGTCTCTATTTTAAAAAGCAAGTGATTCACCTAATTAAAACCAACAAGGTCCTCTGGCCTACCAAATTATTTCTTGCATTAGACAACAACACCAACGGAACCTCTTCTTCGTTTCAACCCCATAGATCGGGCTCTTTTGGCTAGGCGAATTGGATAGGCCAAAAGCTCAATTCACCAGTTACTGGAATAGCTTTAAGCACGCCAGCATGAATCAAAATGCTCTTGCGCTAATAGGAATTGCAGTAATGGAATATTGCCAAAGCATCTAGAGAATGCCTTAATGGAATCGACGAGTGTTGAGCGATCAATTCCTAGAGATGCCGCCCAGACGAATCGTTCCCTCAGGCTGACCATGCAACGTGATTTAGGTTTATAAAGATTAGTGCCGGCGGCTGCAAATTTATCTGATGATGTCCGGACGCCATTCGAGACCTCTCTATGTCTTTCGGTCCAGCTTCCCTGTTGGGTGTCGAGCGCTTCGACAGTGATTCCCCAATGGAGTTGATTCCTGGCGATAACGACGCCAAGAAAGAGCAAGTCATCACAGGCGTTTACCGGCAAGTGCTGGGCAATGCATACGTGATGGAGAGCGAGCGTCAGCTCATCGCCGAATCTCAATTCAAGCTAGGTGAAATCAGCGTCAGGGAACTGGTACGCCGAATAGCCAAGAGCGACCTCTACCGCTCGCGCTTCTTTGAATCCTGTTCGCGATACCGCTATATAGAACTTGCTTTTCGTCATTTCCTTGGGCGGGCTCCTGTTGATTTTCAGGAGTTGAGGGATCACGCAGAGCGCTTAGACACGAAAGGCTATGAGGCAGATATTGACAGCTTTATCGATTCAGATGACTACCAGAATGCTTTTGGTGAGTGGACAGTTCCATTCAACCGGGGCTGGAAAACTGAATGCTGCGCAACCATGCAGGAGTTCACCTGGTCTTTCCAGCTTCTCCGTGGCAACAGCAGCAGCAGCCTGAAAGGCGACCTTGCTGGTAACAGCGCCAAGCTTGGAGGAGCGGCTTATCAAAACCGCCCCATCCCGGTGGTTGCTCCTTCTTCACCAGAAAACCAAGGATGGAGTTTCCGCCCAGCAGCCAACCTTCAAGATGCTGCTGCTCGCCTGGGTGTAGGAGCTGGTGCTGAAGGACGGACGTATCGCGTCGAAGTCACAGCCTATCGCTCCAACAACCTTAGAAGTATCTCTCGATACACTAAGGCCAACCGGGTCTACTACGTACCCTTCGACAAACTCTCGGAGCAGTACAAGCGGATCCATAGCGAAGGAGGGAAGATTGCCAGCATCACTCCGGTGGGCTGACATTTTTCTGCTGACAACAAGTCAGACCAATTACTTTCTCCTAACCGACGGCGAAACCTAAAACGGCTTTTTCCCAAAGCGTCTTAAGCAATCGCCAATCTTTCTTTTTTAACAGGCACCTTCCCTCAACATTCACAACCATGGCTGGCAATCAATCTGCTTCACAAGGATTCGGCGCACTCTCCAAGTCAGATGCACCTGTTTCATATTCAAAAAAGCAAGGTTCAAAGAACCAAGCAGCATTGACAATTGGAGAATTCAAGCGCCAATCCTGCGCTCAGATGCGTATCGGAATCGGGCCGCGTTCACATGCTGAATGCCCCCATGTTGTGACCTTCCAGGAGTATCACCCAGACGACTCCTCTGCTCTACAGAATGTTATTTCTGCTGCCTATCGCCAAGTTTTCGGGAACCTTGCTCCCACAGACAATGAGCGCTGTGCATCATTAGAAGCAAGGCTAATGAACGGAGATATCACCGTTCAAGGCTTTGTGAAGGGATTAGCCAAAACCAGCTTCTATAAGAACAAATACTTCCACTCAGTATCTCCTCAGCGCGGCATCGAACTTAATTTCAAGCATTTACTTGGCCGTGCACCTCTTAATCAGTCAGAAGTTGCACAACACATCGCCTTGCTCGCTAGCGATGGATACGACGCCGTAGTTGATTGCATCGCTGATTCAGGTGAATACCAGGAAGTTTTCGGATCAAATATTGTTCCTTACGCTCGTTCCTTTAATTCTCCTGCCGGCAACTACACATCAAGCTTCCCAGCACTTGCAGTGCTTGAGAGAAGTTTTGCTACCAGTGACAATGCAGTTGGACGCAGAAGTCAACTCGTAAGCAATCTTGCTAGAGGCACTTCAGCAAGCATCTCTGTACCTGCCCAAGTCAGCAGCAGTGGTGGAGCATCATCAGGCTCTGGCACCAAAGCCGTTTTCGCATCCAAGGTTCGCTCCAGCAGCGATGGTGGCGATTCCACACCGATCCGCAACGATGTTTATGTGGGCTTTGGACTCGGCCAGCGTGAGCAGGAAGTCTTCCAGCGTTGCCCAGGTGACAACTCAGAGCAGGTAGCTGCACTGATTCGCTCAACCTATCGCCAAGTGATGGGCAATCCTCATCTGATGGAGTTTGAGCGTTGCAGCGAAGGTGAAAGCAAGTATCTCGATGGCTTCCTAAGCACTAGAGAATTCGTTCGTGCCATTGCACTTTCACCTGAATACAGCCGTCGTTTCTTTGAAACAAACGCTCCTTATCGCTTTGTTGAACTCAACTTCAAGCACATTCTCGGTAGGGCGCCAATTTCTCAAGCCGAGGTAAGCGAGCATATTCGCCGCCTGGCAGACGAAGGCTATGAGGCTGAAATCAATAGCTACGTGGATAGCGAGGAGTATCAATCAACCTTCGGGGAAGACACCGTTCCTTACGTAAGAATCCTCACTGAGAGTGGTCGTTCACAACTCGCCTTCAACCGTCATCTGTCTCTGGCTGAAGGATACGCAGCAAGTGACACTTCGCTCACCAGTTCTGCTTTGGTGAACTCTGTTGCGACAGGTGCAACACCAAGTGGATGGAGCAAAACAACAACGCGTATCAACCGGAACAGCGCAATCTCTGGATCTTCAGATCCAACCAAGAAGCGCTTCCGCATCGTTGTTCAGGCGCAGCCAGCAGGTGCTCGTCAGCGCACATCAAATTCAAGCTACCTCGTAAGCGGGAAAGATATGAGCAGCCAAATGCAGTACATCCACCGTCGCGGCGGTCGTATTGTCTCAATTACTGAAGTGCTCTGATTTAGAGACAAAGGTCAGATTAATTTAGCCCTCTAAATACCTTCTCCCGACTTTTACTCGTCGGGAGAATTTTTTTCCTCCAAACATTTCTCTCCCAACAATGTCAGCAACCATCACACTCTCAGCACAACCCAACACAGATCAAGGTCACGCTTCTGATGTGTTGCGTGCTGCATATCGTCAGGTGTTTGGTAACTACCACATGATGGAGAATGACATCAACCCGTCACATGAAGCCTTGTTCATGAATGGCGACCTGACTGTTCAAGGGCTTGTTACAGCACTGGCCCAGTCAGATGCCTATAGGCGCATGTTTTTAGAGCCAAGTAGCCCATATCGCTTCGTCGAACTGAACTGCAAGCACTTACTCGGCCGCCCTCCTCGCGATCAAGCCGAAATCGTCGAGCATGTCGAGCGTTTGGCGAATGAAGGTTTTGAGGCAGAGATAGAGAGCTACACAAATAGCGACGAGTATCTCAGCAGCTTTGGAATCGACACGGTTCCCCATACCCGCACCAACATCGCAACAGTCGGCGAGACAACTCTTGCCTTCGCGAGGACAAAAGTTCTCGATCCTGGCTATGCAGGTTTTGACAACCCTGCATATTCCGCTCTGCAAGCAAGCCTAACCAGTGGAAACACACCAGATGTGGTGAACAGAAAAGGTGTTGGTGCTGCCGGAACGATTCGCATCAATTGGACTTCTCATCGTCAAGTCGGGATCGCCCGTCGCTCCGTGCAGAAGTCAGTCGTTACCCAAAGCTCACTATCGAGCACGATTCAAAGCATTCAAAAGCAAGGCGGCAGAATCCTTTCCATTACAAACGCTTCATAGTGAACAGCGCTTCTCTCATTGAAGCGCCCCAATGATTCATGATCGGTGTCTAACGAGTAAGCCTCACGGCACCGATCAACTGAATAGCCTCTAAGTAGAGGCTTCTTAAACAGCTCGTACATTCGCTCCTCCCACATGCCCCTACTTCGCCAACCATCCAGCGAAAGCTCGGGCCATCAATCGTCTTTCCAGAATTCGGTTTCTGATGTTCCCATGGCCATGTCCATGATGATTGACTCCATGGTTCACATGATTCAAACAACCAGAGACCATCAATCCGAGCTAGGCCTAGGCCATAACGAACCAGCTAAGTATTAATGGATATTGAGCAGTTCGTTGCTCGAAGCGAAGGAAAGTGGCGCTCAATGCGCAGCGGTCATTCCCTAGCCTTTCAACAATTCGAAGAGGTATTAAGCGAGATTGAGATCAAGAAAGTAAGCCCAGACGATCAAGAAGTAATTAATCTCGTTCAATCAACTCCTGAAGCGAAAGGTGAACAAGGTATTAGCCCATTCAGAATGGAATGGAATGCCGAAAGCGATTGGGAGCCAGAAGATCCTTCAGAAGTATCTGCTGGTTCATGCATTTTAGTGCCCGTACCAACCTCATCATCACAGGGGCTTTTACTGCGTAGTCTTGGCTACGCCGAGGCAGAGCAAGCACTTTCTCAATACTCTTTTCTTTCAGACGGAACGTTCATACTCAGAACGCAATATGAACAATCAATTGCCGAAGAGCGAATCTGGTTCGTTTCAGACCATGTTCGCTGCAGGTCTTCTGTGCTTCGCACCTCAGCGGGATCAGGAGTACTGCAAACATCCTTTGCATCGGAAGTGCGCCGAATAGAAGCCTGAGAGAACTAGGAATGAGTGATCAAACTCTTTTGCACTTCGCAAAAACATTGGCTGGTCATTACAGCAACTTTGCTCAAGCACAAGAGAACCCCAAGGACTTTTCCCATATCAATATTTATTTTCGCCCTCTCCCTTGGCAAGTTTTACAAGGTCCAGGTTTTTATTCTGAGCAAAGTCACGATCATGATCCATGGCGCCCCTACCGACAGGGGCTGCATCGCTTAATTGCAAGCGAGAACATGTTTGTGATGGAGAACTATGGATTAACTGAGCCAGAGCGAGTGGCAGGCGGAGGGTTTCGTGAAGAGCTCCTGAAGCGCATCGGTTTTGATGAACAGCTCCACAGAAGTGGCTGTAATATGCATTTCAAAGAGGTGACGCCTGGTCATTACCGAGGGGAAGTTGAGCCTGGCAACCAATGCCTCATTCCGCGAGACGGAAAAATGACCTACCTCATCAGCGAAGTTGAGGTGAATGCGCATACCTGGATCAGTCGTGATCGTGGTTTCGACCCCAGCAACGATGAACAATGCTGGGGATCAGAACATGGCCTTTTACGCTTCAAGCGTGTTGCCAATCTTGGAGACAATCTCAATGAAGCATGGTTGCGACCATGCCCTCCAGACGCAAGATAAATCGTCTCAATAATGATCAACAGTGAGGCCGAAAAGCAATTGCGTGCATGGATCAGGTCTCATCACTTGATCTGTGAAGGAACAGATTTTATTTTTGAGACCGTCGATCAATCGCAACTGGAACGCTTCGAACACTTCATCGAAGACATGGGTGGGCGAGTCAGACAAATTCGAGCGATGGGGAACTGGCCCATGGGCCCAAATCGTTCCTTCAAAGTGCTTCGGGCTATTGCCGCTGTGCCTCGGCCGGATGGGCTAGACCTTCTCCGATACTGGGCGGAGCGCGGTTCAAGCCAAACACGCTATTCAGAGATCGTCAATTAAGTCTGTCAATCAATAACCTCGCCTTTGCACGCACAAAGGGGTGTATATCCTCTTGACAACTAGGCAGAACATTGCGCAGAGAATCCCATCCAGAGTTGTTGATAAATGGTTGAATAGCAAGCAGAGCTGCATAACGACTCTCCCAAAAGGGGGTCTGCTCAGCATCCAGCCACCCTGAGACTAAAAAAAGACACTTCTTAGGATTCAATTGCATCAGCGAGAGGATGGCTGCAGGTTTTGACTTCAAAAATTGCGGTCGTTTATTTTCAATTGCAGATACAAGTATTCCCTCAATTTGTTCGATTGAATCTGCTGGCCATGATTCAAACCTGCCCAAAAGACGCACAAAGAAATAATGTGCTCCGTAGTCATTGTGGGCTTCCTGCTGCCATCGAGTCCAAATCAATGGCCAAAGCAGATCTGCAGATCGTGCAGAAAGGCTCTGCAATGCTAAATAACAACGACTGAAATCAGTTCCAAAAAACTCCTGCAGTAAAAATTCTTCCGTTGGCGCTTCGTCATAGCGATGTACCAAAACCAAAGAGCTGGGTTCATCAAGAAACAAATCATCAAGAGTCTCCAGCAGATCAAGACCAAGATGCTCAACCTGATCAACAGGCCATAAAGCATGAACAGCCCGCATCCGAAAAACTGGGGAAACGGGTGCACGCATGACTGACGGCAGCAGATCAAATGCTTGGCAATCGATAATGTCCTGAATGGCTGATTGGCGATCCATTTGATTGGGCAACGTGAGCTGAGCTTCAAGTTCATGAACCCGCTCCAAAGAGCCTCCGAGCCTGCTCACTGCTGCCAAAGCAGCACCACGGACACCTGGCAGATCATCATCTTGCAGGCCTGTGATCTGCGAAACAGCACTGTCCACACCAAGGCTCGCCAAGCTCTGAATCAAAACCCGCCGATTCTGCAACCGATCAGAGAGCAGTGACACCATCTGTTCATGGAGCTCTGAACAATCACAATGCAACTCCTGAAGAGCCCAAGCAGCATTCTCAACAAGGTATGGATCAGTGCTTTGCAAACAACGCCCTATCGCTGGAATGGCTTGGACACATCCCAACCTTGCAAGAACCTCAACCGCCTTGCGTTGTGCCAGCAGCAAAGCCTGTTCACTGGACTGCCTTTGAAGCAGGACTAGCAAGGCCTGCTCAGTTTCCGGCCCTGGATAATTAATAAGATGAGCCGCCGCCATGTAGTAATCACTAGCGGCCTCCAGCTCAGCCATTGGAGCCGAAATAATCCTCAGAGCCTCCTGCTGACTCAAGCCTGGGTGGATATTGTCAAAAGGGCGACCATTCACCGAATCAAGGAGCGCAAAGAGATCATCAACACGACCCTAAACCTTGGTGTTGCAAAGTGAAAGCTGCAACAACTTAAGCAATAAAATTAGAGCAAAAATTCTGATCTCTCAATTTTACTTATCAGGCCTAAATACAACATCAACGCCATCTTATGACTTGTTTAAAAAAGCCAATAGATATCTTTACTTGAAATAATCAAAACCCCAAACATTCAACTACAGGAAGGGCCACATGCTCCGATTTGCCAGTAACAAATTCATTATTTCAAGAGACTTGATCAACAACTTCAAAGACACCATCGGCTGGTCGTTTAGCCTTAAGATTACTCCAATTTATTGACGTTAAAAATCCGCTTGGGTCTACTGTTTCAACCACATCTACACCCCAACTACCTTTCTGAAGTGGTGAATCTGGAGAACCAACCTCATCCTTGCGACCACCAAGTGCCATAACTGAATGATCCAGAGCATGCCCTAATTCTTGTCGGATATTTCGCCATGCTTTAACCAACTCATTAGCCAAATCCTCGGAAGAGGCGGATGAATCAAGGCTGACCATCCAATGAGGATGGTTCAAGGCATCCACCGCAGTCAAAGAAGGGCAATGCTTGCGGAGGCCTTCAGCAATGTTCTCAGGAGATAGCGCTGGAACATCAGGTGATGACACCTGAAGGTTATTAGAAACAACAAACGTCGTCATGAATTCCAATGATGGGCGGTTGCCTAGCCACAAACTCTTTGGAGTGAAGAGCAGAATGGATTGAAGAACAAACTTTACGCTTGACCACCATTCCCTGGATAATAAAGAGCTAAACCATTAGCAGGCCGTGACGCAAGAGCACTCTCTCCCCATCAATGATGAAGCCATTCAACTGAGTGAAGAGGAAGCGGCAGGACTTGCGAGCGAATTAAAAACACTGCTTAGAGAGGGAAAATTAGGAGATAGCGATACAGCACAGATTCAACGGATGGTGGCTGGTCTGGGGGATCCTCGGGGATTGTTACGACTCACCTTCGCCGAAAGCCTTGGTGCCGTTGGAGCCAGTGCTGTGCCGGCCCTCTGTGCCGCGATGCGCAACCATCAAAATGTCACCGTCAGAAGAGCGGCTGCGAAAACCCTCACACTGATTGGAGATCCCCAATCCCTGCCCGCCCTTCTCGATTCACTCCTCAACGACGCTGATCCAGTCGTTCAAGGTTCAGCTGTTGGCGCCATGGCGGCAATAGGCGCCGAATCGGTCGATGTACTTCTCGAGGTATTACTCCAACCCGAAGCCACTGCCATGCAAATCGGGCTTGCTAGCTGGGGGCTCTCATTTGTCGGAGCCAAAGCGCCAGAAGCTCTTCGCAAGGCAGCGCAATCTGAGCACGCTGAAATCCGCACTGCAGCCATTGCAGCACTTGGAGATCAAATTCAATCGCTTGAAGATGAGCAAGCCAAGGTGTTGTTAATGAATGCACTCAATGACCAAGCGAGTGATGTAAGAGCAGAAGCAAGTACTTTATTAGGCAAGCTGCATGACGCCGATTGGGCAGAGCCCCTTTTGCTGCCAATGATCGCAGACAATGAACCGCAAGTTCGCAAGAACGCAGCACTTTCACTGATGAAACTTGGCGCTAGTGAGGCAACACCTGCACTGAAAGAGCAGGATTCACTAGAGCAAGACCCAACCGTAAAATCAATCCTAAGGCTAGCAATCAATCAATTAAATGACACCGACTAACCAAATAGAATCAACAACATATCTAGCCAACTAATCAACCACGACTCTTCATATCTTTAACACGTTCCAAAGACGAATTAACGGTTTCGCGAACATAACTATCCGTAGACTCATCTTCCAGAAGCTCGCCGAAGCAAATTTCAACAGAGGGATCATCAATCTGCGCCAAAGCATTAACGGCTGCAACAGCTTGTGCTGGATTGTCTCCTTTGCACACTTGCCGCAAAAGATCCAAAGCCTGCTTACCAACCTGGCCGAGGGCCATGACAGCAGCAACAGAGACAACCGGATAATCATCTTTCAACGCCAATTCCAACGCATCCATCGCCTCCTTTGGGAAAGGTTCTAGAGGATAGTTAGAGGCAATCTGCGCATAAGCCTTAATACAACTAGCTCGCACTGTGCCGTCCTGACTGGCATGAAACATCTCCGCCAAAGGAAGCAACGTGCAGGCGCCAAATGAACCGAGAGCTCTTACCGAAGCCCTACGTAGAGACACATCTGGCTGGTCAAGCAAGGAGAGGAGGCGAGGAATAGATTCTTCAAGCCAATACTCACCCATGGCTGCATAAGCTTCAGCCTGCAAATAAGGATTGGGATGGGCCAAGTCTTCAAATAAACGCTCTAGATCAGGCGCTTCGTTTGCAGGATCACTCATGTTTAGGTCTTTGCGAAATCTGGTCTCAGCCTTATGAAATCTAGGCTCCTAAATAGTTTAATTTCTCATTGCCACAGCCAACAGAACAGAGACGCGACAAATAACGAAAAAAAAGGAGGCCCTAAGGCCTCCTTCATTGAAGAGCAAGACTGCTCGAGTGCTCAGGAAAGAGCGTTGATCAAGTAGTCGATGTAGCTCTTGTACTCATTGAGAGCCTGTGGGCTCATATCGCGAGGTGCACAACCACGGTCACGGGTGAACATGAGTGCCTCTACATAAGCTGTGGTGGGAAGACCCAAGCCACGGAAAACCTCGCGAGCGCCGGCGATGCCCCACTCATCGAGAGGGCCAGTGCCACCAACTACCAAGCAGTAGTTGATCAGGCGTAGGTAGTGGCCCAGATCGCGATAGCACTTGTCAATCTTGGTCTGGTTCTCACCAGCCTCACCAGGCTGCTTGAGGTAGGGGTACTTGTTGAAGCAGGCATCGCCAGCTTCCTTAGTCACTGCATCCAAACCGGAAGCAAGCTTCTCAGCTGCTTCCAAACGTGCAGCAGCACGTTGGATGTTGCCCTGGACAGCTTCAAGGTCGTTCTGTGAAGGGAAGCGACCAGCTGCGTCGGCAGCAGTCACAACTGTGGTGACGACGGATTTCATCGTGAAGATCCTTTAGATGGAAGTTTGATTGAAATGAATTAAAAAGTGATCAGCTAAATCAAGCGATGCCGCTGATTACACGATCGAAGTAGGAAGCAGCTTCTGCAACAAGAGCGGAGCAATCACCCACGGTGCTTTCCATCTTGCGGTACTTGGTTCCACCAGCAGCAGGAGTGTTGGTTTGACCAATGTGAGCAACAGCTGAGCTCTTCATGATCGCAACAGCACGTGCTGCAGACTGAGTAGGAACACCCAGAGCGATATAGGTCTCTTTGAGACCATTCAGGCAGCGATCATCGAGTACGGATGCATCGCCAGCCAAAAGGGCGTAGCTGATGTAGCGAAGGACAATCTCGCCATCACGCAGACAAGCTGCCATGCGACGGGTGGGGTAGCAGTTACCACCAGCCTGGATAAGACCTGTGTTTTCGCAGATCATGCCAGTCACGGCATCAGACACAACGCAAGAAGCGTTTGATGTGATGGCGTTAACTGCATCAAGACGCTTGTTGCCATCGGCAACATACCCACGCAGGGCGGCGAGATCGCCGCTACCTACAGGAGCAGTTTTAGCGTCGGCACTGGCGACGGAGCGGGAAAATGCGTCGAGCATTAGAGAGCCGGACAATTAGGGAAGAAAAGCTTGAAATCCTGATGGGCAAGGCATTCCGAAAGCATTTTCAAAGGAAGAAGTTCTGAAGTGATGGCAATGCATCACATTTCTCAGACTTTCTCGTCTTTAAAGCGGCTAGGAATGAACTTGCCCCGCTTGGGCTTAAAAGCTCTGCGACAACCTAAGCGTCACGAGAGGAAGCCAAGCGGAATAGACAGAAGTCACGCAAAGGTTCGTCACCGAATCAGCAACAACCACCAAGCGACCAGTCTCTGACAGGGCTGAATAAGCTGCAAGCCACGAAAAGTGGTCGCTCAAAGCGCCCGCAGAACCCAATGAACAAGGCTTCTTAAGGTTTTCTCCAGATTTCCAGGCCTTGATTTCTTCGCCTTGGCTGATCAATCCAGCCATATAGGCTTCGGGGGTGCAACTAAATCAATGACAGAACCAAGTCTTAACGAGCTCCAGGAGGCAATCGAAGAGCTCACGACCTACCAGCAGAGGCTGAAGCAGGATGTGATCGCTATGGGGCAGAAGCTTCGACTACCGAAAAAGAAGGTGGACTCAACCCTGGAGGAACATCCAGAGCTTCAACGTATTGAAGAAGTTCTTTCCCAGCTCATTGCTCAACGTGACAAGCAAAGCGAATCTTGAATCGGATTTCAACGATTGTTCTTGTCAATGCTTAATCAACAGAAGTGTGCTTGTTAGCAGAACTGTTCTGGGGGAAGGATCTCTATACAAAGGCTGTACTTGAGAAGAAGGCAACCCAAGACACTTCTAAGGTAATTTCAATCTAATGAACAATTAATCAACGCCATGTCTGTAGCTCTAGCGGCCCAACTGAGAGAAGGCACCAAGAAAGCCCACACGATGGCGGAGAACACTGGCTTTGTGAGCTGCTTCCTCAAAGGCGTTGTTGATAAGACCAGCTATCG
>CATBLW010000001.1 GCA_949486985.1 Prochlorococcus marinus str. MIT 9215 | reverse complement strand
ACTTTTTCGCAACTCAGTTCCAGCAGGCGTGGTTGACCTTGCTCAAGGCAGTGCCGCACTTGCTGATAAAGAGCTTCGGCATCCTTCAGCTCTTTGCGTTGCACGGATACCGGCAAGGGACTCAACTTCAGCGCTAACTCAATGACGTACACGTGCAGCAGGTGATGGCAGGTTTCATTCTTGCGAATCAACCACCTGTTTTGGTTTAAATCATTCTCATTCCTTGTTCTTGGTTTGTTGAGGAGGCCGCTCGCATCGCTCTAAACCGCTCGGCCAGGTCTTGCAAGTCCAGCCAGCTTGTTGCACTTCATCCAAAAGCTGCTGTTGTCGATCACGGCTGGAGCCCCAGCCAGGATCGCTGGGATTAAGCAGCAAAATATTCCAGCGATTGGTTTTGGTTACCTCTTCCATCGAGCGGCGTGCAAAGGCAATCTCCTCCCTTTGGCTCAGTTGGGGTACGAGGTAGCTAGTGGTGAGTACGGCATCGTTGGCTTTGATCTCTGTAATTGCTGCACGGGTATCAGGGAGAAGAGCAAGTCGTTGCAGATAGGGGCCTGTGAAAAACCAGGGTTTTGCTAGAGCAACCCAGCAAGCCACTACCCAGCCAAGTCGGACCCAGGGGAAGCGACGTGGTGGATTTTGGCTTAACCCATCAATTGCTCCAGCGACTGCAATCACCGCGATGGGCAGGCTGTAGTGATGAATCAGCGTTCGATAGGAGCTGGATTCCGATAGCAGGTTGACCAGCAAAAGAGGCGTTGCCGCCATCAGCACCGGAATCGACCGACAGCGCCAAAACGGTGCCAAAACAATGCTGATAAAAAGAAGGTATTGAAGGCCTCCAAGCCAGTCGAGATGATTGATAATCAATCCTGGAGACGTCAACAGATTGATCAGGATTTCGTTCAGATTGCTGCCTAAATAAGAAAACATTCTGCTGGCTGCTTTTGGCCCTTCTCCCCCTCGAAGAAAGGGGTAGAGCCAGCGGCTCAAGAGCAATAACCAGCTTATGGATAGCGAGAAGGCCGCAAGGCTCCAGCGCCACCGTTTGCGCAAGGCCAGATCAATAGCGAGTCCGAGGGTTATCAGCACAAGGCCATCGCGGCAGCCAAGCATCAGTAAGAGCAAGGTCAGCCATAGCCACGGCTTGTTCTGACGTTCTGCCCAAAGAGCCCCTGCAAGGGCTGGCATTGCCCATACCTCCGGATGGAAGTCAAAGAGGTTCGCGTTGAAAACCACTGGCTGCAACCACCAGAGCGTGCAACTCAGCCAGCAAAGCTTTGGCGGCAGTTCTGCATCTCGAGCCAATAACCAGATGGGAATGGCCGTAAGGCTGAGCGCCATTGCTTGGCTCGCGAATAGCCATTGGATGGATGGGAACAGTCCATAGGCCCATCCAGCGAGATAAAACAACCATGCACCATGGTCTGCAAGCAGATGGACATTCTCCATTGATGAAATTGGTTCCTTCCCAGAACCAATGAGCCAGCTCCATTGATCAAAGAGCCCGAGATCGTAGGCATTGCTCTGGAGAAGTTGATGACGCAGGGCAGAGCAGCCCCAACCGATCAGTCCCAGGACCAGCGATAGTCCCCATAGTCTTGCTGGAGGGGCCGTGTTTTTCATCGGTAGCTGATCGCTGAGCTTGTCCTTTTTGGTTGCTTGTCTTCTCTTGTCATCGTTGGTGTGAACGTGGTCGTTGATGAGTTGTCTAAAAACTGTTCTCAGTCTCTTTATGTGAGCCAAGAGTCTTTGCTATGCGCCCACTTTGAGCTGTTTCACGATGGCTAAGGCAGACGCTAGCTCTCTTTAAAGGGATGTCGATTTGTTGGCTTGAGGGGTTTCGTAAGCAGCAGCTTTTCGCTTGAAACAAACCTTGAGACTGGCCGACTGTCAGTGTTTCGCAGAGCGCTGGGAAGATCTTCCCGAAGGGGATTGGTTCCGTTAGCCTTGAATCGTTCCGAGCGCAGTTTTGTGGAGGTCTTTTCGATCTTCTGATCTGAATCGGCTTCCGAAAGCATGGCCAGCGTTCATTATTTCCTTTCCAGGAGGAGGTGCCCGTGATTTCCAGTTATT